>NZ_JAUOEO010000002.1:600000-829565 GCF_030540825.1 Flavivirga spongiicola | reverse complement strand
AATCAGAACCCGTTTTTTAGGTCGTGCAAATTTAAGTATTAAAGTTGATTTTTCTGAAAAAAAACTCCCAATTAATTAACTTAAAACGAAGTATTAACATTTAATATAAATATGCATTAGAAAAGTTATTACATCTTAAAACCCAATGAAAAGTATAGTGTTTGTCACTTTTTAAAGTTTTACTACAAAATGCAAGTTTAGACTAAACTTATATTCTTACTATTTTGACAATAACATAATAAATTATTCTTATTCATTATTCTATCTTCTTTTGGAGGATATCCTAAAAAGGTTAAATAATTCTCTATGGTAGAAATATCGTTTGCTGTATTATAATTGAATGATATGGATGACTCTCTTAAGCACATATAAATACTAGAAATTTTTTCTAACTGTAACAATTCATTTTTTATTCTATTTGCGCAACTTATACAATACAGGTTACGCACCAATACGGTTGCTCTTCTCATATGTAAATACGTTTTTAGTTCCCGCTATTACTTCTCCTTTTCTAATCCCTATCCAGTTTCAAATCAAAAAAACAATAACGGGAATCTATAATCCGTAACTTATACCCATTTAATCGAATATAATTACTACAAAGCTTTAATGTATTCTACTAAATCTGATTTTTCCAGACTTGTTAATTTTAATTCAAAATGGTTGTCATAATGCGTTATCACATCATTTAAGCTAGCAAATCTACCATCATGATAAAACCCTGAACTTTGTTTTGCAAATAATCCTCTTAAAGGAGGTGTTCTATACATTCCCGTAGGTGATCTGTTTGCTTCAAAGCCATCTATTCCTATGGATTCTGGAGTATGCAACACATTATCTACAAAGGCAGCACCAGCATGACAACTCACACAATTTGCTTTCCCTTCAAAAATCATTTTCCCTCGTATAGCTGCCTGTTCATTATAAGTAGATGGATCTGGTTTTGGCGGCAATAGTGATAATTGATATTGTAATAACGCCTCTAACTTATCATCATCTATTAAATTTTCAGCTGATGTTACATCAAACAAACCTCTCTCTACCGCAAGTGGGAATTTGTCAGGATCATTAAGTCTGGGATCTGAGAAACTCCCTAAACCACCCATATCCAGTACGCCTATAAATCTATTCCAATATGAAATCTCTCCCCATCCTGTATAAGTTTCTTTTTCTACACCTTGCAAACCATAAGCCGGAGGTATTATAAGCGTTGCTAGGTCTCCATTTGGTTTCGTTACTTTTCCATCCATGAGTAATACGGGGGCAAACCTTCCTGGTCCCCAATTATTTACTACGCTGTTAAATGTTACCTGGTCTACTTTTAAAATATCTGCTAAAGACGCATTATTAATAAAGCCCAAAATGGCACCAACATTGAGTTCATTATTAGCCCAACCATCCAATCTATTACCGATACCTTCTGCAAATGAGTTATCGACATTAGAATGACATAATGCACAAGTAATTCCTGTAGATATTAAGTTTCCTGTATTATCAAAATTCCCTTTAACACCAACGACGGCATCTAAACTTAAAAGTGCTGCAGTAGTAAGCGGATCATCTAAGTCGACTGATCCATCATTAATACCATCAACTACACTTTGTGGCAATGCTGTTGCATCAACTTTTAGTCCAATACTTAGTGCTGTACTTGGACTCAAACCTGGCCCAAAACCACCATTCGCTTCGCCTAATATGGCTTTATCCAGCTCTAGCACACCTGACCAAAAGGCTTCGTCTCCAAAGGTATCGTGTCTAAAAATCTCTTTTCCTAATTCTACTAATGCTGGATTTAATTGAACTTCAACTGGTGGTGGAATATTTAAAGTTCTAGGGGGATCGTCATCATCATTTTTGCATTGTATAAAAACGAATACTATAGTGAATAATAATAAAATACGGAATATTCTTTTAGATGTCATAGCTTGTATCTTTTAGTTAAACATGATGTTTAAACTTTAGATAAACAAACTATAAAAAGGTTACAAAAAATGCAGAAATTAACATTCTGGCTTTCTTTTATTAACCTACTCTGGCTTCAAAAATTTTTAAATATAAAAACGTACTCATTTTTCTAGCACGTCTTTTAGCATTTTCGGCATAATCGCCTTCAAAAAGTTCATCTATAGTTTGAAACCAAAGATTTAGCCACAAACCAAAATGTGTTTCAGTGATACTATTGTTATTTTCAGCATCTACTTTTATATGTGCATCTAAAGGGTTACTCAAATACTTCTGCTCCAGTTTACGAGTCATGAAAAGACTTGATTCCCAAAAAGTCGTCAATCGTTCTAAATGCCCATCCCAATCTTTTATAGTATCATTAAAGAAGGGCCCCAAAATAGGGTCCTTTCTTACTTTATTATAAAATGACGACACCAATAAAAACACATCGTCCCTGGAATTTATATCTTTTTTATTCATAGTGCACAAAGTTAATCTATTATTTCTCGCTAAGACTCAAAGACGCAAAGAATTGAAGATCGACTACCAATGACAGAAAACAGTTCACAGAATTCAATTTTAACTAAAATCTGTAGCTAAAAATATCACTAAAAATCTTTAAGTTAAAAAATCGTAATTCATAATTAGTAATTCGTAATTCGTTAGTATTTTAGCAATATGATTTCAGTAGTAATTCTCGGTTCTGGCAATGTTGCAACTCATTTATTTAAGGCTTTTAACCAAGCAGAGGACATTGTTATAAATCAATGGTATAGTAGACGTATAACAGCCATCGCTTCTTATAAAAATGACGTGGAAATTATTGATGACTTATCATTGATCAAAGATGCGGATGTTTATATTTTAGCTGTTAGTGACGATGCCATTTCTGAGCTTTCATCTCAACTTCCTTTTGAAAACAAATTAGTATTGCATACTTCGGGAAGTGTGAGTGTATATGATATCGATAAAAAGCATAAACGAGGGGTATTCTACCCATTGCAAACGTTTAGTAAAGAAGCCGAAATAGATTTTTCAACTGTACCGATTTGCATTGAAACTATCGATAAAAAAAGCTATCCTATTATAAAAAATCTAGCTTTAACTATTGGTAGTCCTACAAAAAGGGTTAATAGTGACCAACGCAAAGTATTACATTTGGCGGCTGTTTTTGTGAATAATTTTACTAACCAATTATATAGAATAGGGCACGAAATAACAGAAAGTCAAGGAGCCGAGTTCGACCTTTTAAAACCTCTCATTCTGGAAACAGCTAAAAAAGTACAGGATTTATCTCCCTTTAAAGCTCAAACGGGTCCTGCAAAACGTCATGACAAAAAAACAATACGTAAGCATTTAAAACTTTTAGAAGACCAACATCACGAAGACATTTACCAACTATTAACCACCTCTATACAACACACACATGGAAGAAAAAAATTATAAAGAATACTTAGAACACATCACAACTTTTATTTTTGATGTAGATGGCGTTTTAACAGATGGTACAGTAACCGTAACATCTTCTGGTGAGATGCTACGAAAAATGAACATGAAAGATGGCTATGCTTTAAAAACTGCCATCGATATGGGATATAATATTTGCATTATTTCCGGGGGTTCTAATGAAGGGGTTCGCATTCGTTTACAGGGATTAGGTGTTTCTAATATTTATTTGGGCGCACATAACAAAATTGAACAGCTAGACGAATATCTTAAAGATAATGATATTAAATCTGAAAATGTTCTTTATATGGGTGATGACATTCCTGATTTTCCGGTAATGAAAGGTATTGGCTTACCTTGTTGCCCACAAGATGCCGTTCCTGAAATAAAAAATATATCGAAATATATCTCACATAAAAAAGGAGGTAAAGGTGCCGTTCGTGATGTCATTGAACAAGTGCTTAAGGTACAGGAGAAATGGAACGGTAATTTTGGTGCTAAGTACGACTAGTTGTTGGTTGTTGGTTGTTGGTTGTTGGTTGTTGGAAAATAAATATTTAGAAGTTTGAGACAACATTCTTAATTTTCAACTAAGCATTGGGCTTTTTAAACCTTTATTTGAATAGTTATTTGCTCTCAAAGACACTAGGACGCAAAGATATTATTTGTGAAAAGAAACAGAAGAAGACATAGCACTGGATTTGGTTATATTGGATTTGGTAACAATCAAAATGTTTTCAATCAATATGCTAATAAGCCTTTTTCTGTTCTTAAAGAAAAATTAAACAATGAAACGTATTTACATTATCAACTCGATTTTTCGCATAAAAAATTAACAAAATCAGAAAGAGAAGTCATAAAAAATAAGATTAGAAAAAGTGAAAAAATTATAATGAGAAAAACAATTGTTATATTCGTTTTCGTATTTATTTTTATCCTTTTCATCATTAAATTATTAATTGACAATTTCATGTCTAACTTATAAACTAAAAGTATATTCAGATATTGAACTTCTTAAATCTCATTCGCTGGAAAAACTTACTCATGATTGCCCTTGTGCAATTACTTATTAAATATGCCTTTTTAGAACCATTTGGCGCTCAAATAAGCTTAACACCTTTAGGAATTACACTTTTAATTCTTTCGACTATTTCTATTGCTGCTGCGGGAAATATTATTAATGACATTTATGATGTCGAAACTGATTTTGTAAACAAACCAGATAAATTAATCATTGGTAAATCTATTTCGGAAAAAACAGCTTATAATTTATTTATTGCTTTTAATGTTATTGGTGTTGGTATTGGCTTCTATATATCACATCTGGTTGGAAAAAGCCCTTTCTTTTCCATTTTTGTTATTATTTCGGCATTACTTTATGTGTATGCCACTTATTTAAAACGAACACTTTTAATAGGTAATATTGTTATTTCTATTTTAGTAGCATTAAGTATTATTATTGTGGGTGTTTTTGAATTACTTCCAGGTATTACGCCACAAAATCAGCAAATGCAACTGATGTATTTTAACACGGTACTTGATTATGCCATATTTGCGTTCATCATTAATTTACTAAGAGAAATAGCCAAAGACATTGAAGATATTGATGGTGACTATAAAGTAGGCATGAAAACGTTACCTATTGTAATTGGTAGAGACCGTGCTACCAAAGTATTATTTGTTTTATCATTTGTACCGCTTTTTACTATTGCTTACTATACGATTAATTCTTTGTACAAAAATCAAATAGCTGTTATTTACTTTTTGCTATTCATAATTGGCCCATTACTCTATATATGTATTAAAACTTATAGTGCTACAACTAAAAATGATCATCATCATATTAGTAACATACTTAAATTAGTGATGCTTTTTGGAATGCTTTCCTTACTTTTATACAAGTATATCTTACTTAAATGATGCTTAACGAAAAACTAAAAAGCCACCATATTATTTTAGCTTCTGGTTCTCCCAGAAGGCAAGAATTTTTCAAAAACTTGGGATTAGATTTTGAAATCATTCTAAAACCTGTAAAAGAAGAGTATCCACCACGCCTAACACATTTTGAAATTAGCAACTATCTCGCTCAATTAAAAGCACTTCCCTTTAAAAACAAATTAAAAGACAATGATATTCTTATTACTAGCGACACCATAGTTTGGCATCATAATAAAGCCTTAGGAAAACCTAGAGATAAAGACGAAGCTTTTAGTATTATAAAATCTTTAAGTAATACCACTCATGAAGTTATTACCTCGGTTTGTTTTACAACTAAAACTTTTGAAAAAACACTACATGCTATTACTAAAGTTACTTTCAAAGATTTAACAGACGAAGAGATTGAATACTACATAAACACCTGCAAACCATTTGATAAAGCAGGTGCTTACGGCATTCAAGAATGGATAGGACAAATAGGAGTGACTAAATTAGAAGGCTCCTATTTTAATGTTATGGGCTTACCCACTCATCTTGTTTATAAAACGTTAAATGCTATTGTTGACGCATCATCATAAGTTTTATAGTATATTTTCATTAACTAATTACACGCATTACCAGTCATAATAGTCGCATCTGGGTTATCTGCACCATTATTAATACACTCATATCTGTCAGCACCTGTTGGTTCGGTTATTATATTGTTCAAAATAGAAAAAGATGCATTTGTACCAAATGTACGAATGCCATCACTTTCATTAGGTTTAATATTATTAGAAGATACTTCTACATGAGATACGTTACCAACACCTAGACCACCATTCACCTCATTGTTTTTGAAGGTGATACCTTGAGCATTGGAAATAGTTACATTATTTGTATTTAAAAACTTATTACCGTCTAGCACAATTTTATAATCTTTGTATTCCTCTTTGTTATTCAGATTAGTAAGATACGCATGAAAGCCTCCTGATGTAATTTCATTACCTTTAATCTCTACATCATCACTATGCGTATTCGTTGCTTGTATACCGTTTCCTGATACGTTAATGGCATTGTTATGAATTCGAGCTTTAAAAGCTTTACTTAACTGAATGCCTGCACCACAATCTTTTATGACGTTTTCATGTACATAGGCTTCATTCGAGCCTGTAACAATTCCAAGGCTATAACCTTCTATAGTATTACCTGCAATCTCATTATCGAATACGGTAACACCTGTTCCAGCTGCAAAGATGGCCCAGCTTTCTGTAGCAGTCCCTGTTGCTTTGAATCTGTTATTGATCACTTTGCTTCTAGAAACAAATGAATAAACAACTCTGGTTCCTATATCATTGTCTTCCACTGTTAAGTCTTGTCCAATAGTCAATGTAACAAAGCCTCCTCTACTACCTGTTTCTGTATTTCCTTTTATGAGTACATTAAAAACGCGTTGTCGTTCCTTAAGCACACCATTCTCATCTCTATACCGGTCTGGTTCAATATTAATGGCATAGCCTACTTCGCCTCCTTTAGAATTGGGAGAAGGCAAACCTGTATCTATAAATGTATTATTTTCGATTAGAACATCACGACCGTCTGTAAGCGCTATCGCCATTCTTCTGGATCTCAAGAATTCACAGTTCTTGATAATGACACCAGTTGTAGGATCATAGTTTGGGTTAAAAGAAAATCCAGTAGAATAAATGGTTATGGATCCCACAGAACCTTCTATGAATTTGATACCGTCTAAAGTTACATTCTTTCCCGAATGGATATGAAACAAATGACTACCTTCCTGACCATCGTCCTCAGAATATTGACGTTGTTCCCTATCGCCATGTAAAATACCTCCAGTTATGGTTACATTAGATTCATGTCTGACTGCCAGTAAGGTTGCTCCTTCTCTACTTATCCCTAACTGAGCAGGGAATACACGCAAGTGAGTATTATCAGTCATTACCAAATTAAAATCAGAAGGAATATTCACAGCCTCTTGAGAAGGATACCAGTTTACATTAGTTGTTGTACTGGTGACTTTAGTAATTTCAAAATAAGCATCGAGTTTATCAATATTAAATGTTGTAGCTCCCAACTCTTTTGTGAAAAACATAACACTTTCTAATATGTTATTGTTTTTTAAAGCAACCTCAGAATTCGTTTTTCCTTCAAAAAGATCCCATCTTAGGGCATAGAATTTAAATGTAGGGTCTATTAATGTAACATCACCTTCGAGTTTAAGTTTAGAACTGAGAAGTCTACCATCAATTTTACCACCACTCGAGAAATTTAACTTGCCATTGATAATATCTCCTCCTCCAAATTCAACAATAACATTAGTAGGCAATGTAATCGTCTCTTCTTTAAGGTCTAAAACACAGTCTATGATTATTGTTGAATTAGCTGTAACATTATATAAATCAAAGCCGCAAGGTGTCGTAATTGTATTTGGCGGCATGTCTTTTTCGATATCTTCCGGAGAATCATCGATCTTTTCTTTGCTACACGATATAGCAATACAACTCATAAACATGAGTAGGTAATAAAGTAGGTTTTTCATTTGGGGTCATTTGTTTGTTGTACGAAATTATTAACGTTTCAAGTTCGAATTAATTGTAAAAAAAAGTAGGTTATAATAATTCAAACGTTGGTCTTTTTTTGTGAAAGATAATTCATATTACAGTGCTATCAAATATTTATAGTTTTTTAGAACTTTCATAAGAATAGCATGAGCAAAATTACGCACTAAATTCATCGGCTTATCTTGTTTACAAAACGTTAAATGATATTGTTAACGCACCATTAGTTTGTAACTTTATCATATTTAAATATCCAAATCATGATACAAGCATTCAAAAAAATCATTAAAGTAGAAATAGCTTTTTACATCATTATTGCGATCCTAAGTTTGCTGACTTCTTGTAAAAAGGAAAAAGCCTCAAAAGAATTAGCACTTCATACAACAACAAATAATACAGTAAACGAAGATTTAAAACTAAAAGAACCGTCTCAAGAATTTAAAAATTATTGGTATGCTGGTCAAGCCGAAATATCATCGTACAAATTAGAACAAGCTCGCTATGGTGAAATAAGAAGCGGGCATGCAGTTTTAATATATGTAACAGAAGATTTCTTACCGAACATTCAAGTAAAAGCAGATAGACAAAACGCAAACAGTGTTTCTGTTTTGAAATTAAATGCCACTAAAAAATTTAATACTGGTATATATCCATATTCTATAATGCAAAGCACCTTCTACCCAGTTTCTAATAATAAACATGCCGTAAAAATATCCAGTTCTATGCAAGAATGGTGTGGACATGTATACGCTCAACTTAACAATAAAGAACAATTTGAGATCATGTCACATTCTTATTTTGAAGGAGAAGCTGATAAAAGTTTTAACTTAGACAAAGCTATTTTAGAGAATGAATTATGGACACAATTACGTATCGACCCTAAATCGCTTCCAACTGGAGATCTAGAAATTATTCCTTCTTTTGAATATAACCGATTAAGACATGTTCCTATAAAGGCGTATAAAGCCTTAGCGACCATGCAAGAAAATATATATTCAATTTCTTATCCCGAACTAAATAGGACGTTATCAATTACTTTCAACCCAAACTTCCCTCATGATATTTTAAGTTGGGAAGAACATTTTAAAAGTGGTTTTGGAGCAAATGCTAAGGTTTTAAAAACTAAGGCTACCAAATTAAAAACAATCAAATCTGCATATTGGGGTAAAAACACTAATAAAGATGAAATTTTGAGAAAAGAACTCCATTTACAATAGTTGTTTTTATCTTTGAGAAATATTTAAAATTGTTAGAATGTCAGACTATTTCTCTCTACATCAAGATAAAATTATAAACGCAGCTATCGTACTTGTTGTATTCTTTATTCTTCAACTTATCACTGGATTAATAGTCCGCGCCATTGGAAAATCGAAAAAAATTCTGGTAAGTCGTGCTAAAATAGTAGCACGTTATTTTTCGGTAAGTCTTTTTCTTATTACATTACTTATCGTTGCTTTTATTTTTGGAATTAAAATTGAAGATTTAGTAGTTGTTTTTTCATCAGTTTTTGCCGTTATAGGGCTTGCTTTGTTTGCTAGTTGGTCTATACTGAGTAATGTCACATCGGGCATTATACTATTTTTCTCTTTTCCTTATAAAATTGGAGATAAAATTAAAATTCATGATAAAGAATTTGAAATAGAAGCTATTATTGAAGATATAAGATCCTTCCAAATTCATTTAAGAAGAGATAATGGCGATTTAGTAACTTATCCTAACAGTTTACTCCTGCAAAAAGCTGTGACAATAATAGAAAAAGATGCTTTCGATAAGTAACCGTAAAAATAAGCCCACATAAGTTAAAGAAACATTAAAACCCACCCTTTGGGTATTTTACTTTGCTATATTTGATTTTTAGCTAACTAAACAATCATGCAAAGAAATACACTCAATTCATTAATATTACTTTTTTTATTTTCTTTTTCATACGCACAAAAACCCAAAACACCAGCATCTTCAGAAATATACGAATCTATTCAAAAACTTAATTTTCTAGGTTCTGTCCTGTATGTCGCGGCACACCCCGATGATGAAAATACGCGTCTTATTGCTTATATGTCTAATCATGTTAAAGCAAGAACAGCATATTTATCTTTAACTCGAGGCGATGGCGGACAAAATCTTATTGGCCCAGAAATTAGAGAATTACTAGGTGTCATAAGAACTCAGGAATTATTAGCAGCAAGACGTGTTGATGGTGGTGAACAATTATTTACCAGAGCCAACGATTTTGGTTATTCAAAACATCCGGACGAAACTTTAGAAATCTGGAACAAAGATCAGGTTTTAAGTGATGTCGTTTTAGCCATTAGAAAATTCAAACCAGATATTATAATCAACAGGTTTAACCACAGAACACCTGGTACCACGCATGGTCATCATACAAGTTCTGCCATGTTGAGCATGGAAGCTTTTGATCTTGCCAACGATAATTCTGCATATCCTGATCAACTAAAAGATGCTGGCCTCTGGAAGCCACAACGCTTATTTTTTAATACCAGTTGGTGGTTTTATGGTAGCAGGGAAAAATTTGAGAAAGCCGATAAAAGTAACATGATTAGCTTTGACATAGGGACATACTATCCGCTTAAAGGATTGTCTAATAATGAATTAGCATCTATTGCAAGTAGTCAACATTTATGTCAAGGGTTTGGGCGTTTAGCACAACGAGGCTCACAACAAGAATACATTGAATTTTTAAAAGGTACTCCATTAACAGACAACGAAAATATTTTTGCTGGTATTGATACCTCATGGAATCGCATTAAAGGAGGAAAAGCCATTGGAGATATTTTACTCAAAGTTGAAAATGAATTTAATTTTGTAAACCCTTCAGACCATATTCCACAGCTAATAGAAGCTTATAAACGACTTCAAAATATTGAAGATGAACATTGGAAAATCCAAAAAACAAAAGAACTAAAAACTATTATTGAAATGTGCGCTGGTTTGTATTTAGAAGCCTCGGCAGAAACCAATTGGGCTACCCAAAATGAAACTATAAACTTAAACATTGAAGCCTTAAATAGAAGTCATGCCGCTATCACCTTAGTAAGTTTTAATAACGCTAACAATTTAAATATTTCAAAAAATATCGCGTTAAAAAGCAATACTAAATACAACTTTAAAGAAGTCATTAACATTAAAAGTGATGCACAACCGACCACCCCATATTGGCTAAGCAACAAAGGCACTTTAGGCATGTATAAAGTAGAAGATAAAAGCTTGATAGGTTTGCCAGAAACTCCAAGAACTTACAATATAGATTTTAATCTACTTATTGAAAATACACCTATAACATTTACAAAAAGTATTATACAGCGTTATTCAAAACCAGACAAAGGTGAGTTATACCGCCCGTTTGAAATCATACCGGAAGCCTCAGCAAGAATTACCGAAAAAGTTATCATTTTTGAAAACGACAAACAACGGGATATCACTGTTGTGGTCAAGGCAGGGAGAAATGAATTAGAAGGCGATGTAGAAATATCTCATCCAAATAATTGGAACGTATATCCTAAAAAACAAAAAGTATTTATTAAAAATAAAGGAGAAGAACAAACACTTGTTTTTACAGTAGTTCCTCCTAAAAACCAAAACGAAGGCTACATGAGCCCTATTGTTCATATTAATAACAAAAATTACACTAAAGAACTTATTGAGATAGGCTACGAGCACATTCCGTTTCAAACGGTTTTATTACCTAGCGAAAGTAAAATTGTCCGTCTCGACATTCAAAAGAAAGGTGAAAATATAGCCTACATTCAAGGTGCTGGAGACGTTGTTCCTGAAAGCTTACAACAAATCGGGTATCAAGTCCGCATTATAAAACCTGAAGAAATTGATGCTGAAATATTAAGCAGATTTGATGCTGTAGTCGTTGGAATACGTGCTTATAATACTGTTGAAGATTTAAAATTCAAACAACAACTTCTTTTTGATTTTGTTGCTGAAGGCGGCAATATGATTGTACAATATAATACGAGTCATCGTGTAAAAGTTAATGATTTAGCACCTTATGACATAAAATTATCCCGTGATAGAGTTACTGACGAATATGCAGATGTTCGTTTTTTAAATCCTAAACACCCTGTTTTAAACTATCCTAATAAAATAACTCAAAAAGATTTTGAAGGTTGGACACAAGAACGTGGTTTGTATTTTCCTAATGAATGGTCTGACGAATTCACTCCTATTTTGTCTATGAATGATAAAAATGAAACCCCAAAAGATGGTAGTTTGTTGGTTGCTAAACATGGAAAAGGCCATTACATTTATACAGGATTAAGCTTTTTTAGAGAGTTTCCTGCAGGAGTTTCTGGAGCTTACCGCTTATTCGCTAACATGCTTTCTATAGGTAAAGAAGATTTAAAGCAAGAAGCAAGACTAAACGATTAATTATGACAGACAAAAAACAACCTAAACAGCCCTGGCTCAAGCTTTATTCTATTGTGTTAATTGCAAATGCCGTGTACTTCATAATTTTTTACTTAATAACACAATCGTTTTAAATTATGCAAACTTTAAATTGGATTGACTGGGTTGTACTTGGAGTAACACTAACGGTTATTGTTGCTTATGGTACTTGGCAAACAAAAGGCAGTAAAAATGTTCAGGATTATTTAAAAGGTGGAAACTCATCAAAATGGTGGACCATTGGTTTATCAGTCATGGCAACACAAGCAAGTGCTATAACATTCCTTTCAACCCCTGGCCAAGCGTTTAATGACGGTATGGGGTTTGTGCAATTCTATTTCGGTATTCCCATTGCTATGGTTGTTATATGTATGGTATTTATCCCTCTATATCATCGTCTAAAAGTATACACGGCTTATGAATTTTTAGAAAACAGATTTGATTTAAAAACCAGAACATTAGCAGCGATCTTATTTTTAATTCAGAGAGGATTAGCAGCAGGTATTACCATTTTTGCTCCCGCAATAATCTTATCGGTTGTTTTAGGTTGGGATTTATTAACGCTTAATATCATTATTGGCCTTTTAGTTATTATCTATACCGTTTCTGGTGGCACCCGTGCAGTTAATGTCACCCAAAAACATCAAATGGTGGTCATTTTTATAGGCATGTTAGTCGCATTCTTTTTAATAGTTAGTAAACTTCCAGCGGATATTACATTTAGTAAAGCATTAGACATTGCCGGCGCTAGCGGTAAAATGGAAGTTCTGGACTTCTCTTTCAATTTAAACAACCGTTATACGTTCTGGAGTGGTATTATTGGCGGTACATTTTTAATGCTTTCATATTTTGGTACAGACCAAAGTCAGGTGCAACGGTATTTATCTGGGAAATCTGTTAAAGAAATGCAATTAGGATTAATTTTTAATGGCCTTTTAAAGGTACCCATGCAATTCTTTATTTTGTTAGTAGGTGTCATGGTATTTGTTTTTTATCAATTTAATGAAGCTCCAATTAATTTTAATCCAACTGCCACTGAAGTTGTTTTAAACTCTCGATATGCAGATGAATTCAAATCGCTTCAAAATGAACAGAAACAGGTTTTTAATGATAAGCAAACACTTATAAAATCATTTACTGATTCAGATAATCCAAATGCTTCAAAATATATTGCTATAGCCAATGAAACAAGTGACGACATTAGAAACGAAGCTAAAATACTTATTAATAAAGCTGCAGAAGAACAAAATATAAAAATTGAAAGCAATGATAAGGATTATGTTTTCATTCATTTTATATTAAACAATTTGCCACGAGGGCTTATCGGGTTATTATTAGCAGTTATTTTAAGTGCTGCCATGTCTAGTACATCTAGCGAATTGAATGCTTTAGGGTCTACAACAACTATTGATTTATATAAGCGAAATACAAGTGAGAAAACCGAAGAAGAAATGGTTAGAGTGTCAAGATGGTTTACCTTTGCTTGGGGCGTTATAGCCATCTGTGTGGCTTGTGTTGCTAATCTTGCAGAAAATTTAATCCAATTAGTTAATATTATTGGGTCTATTTTTTACGGTAATGTATTGGGAATATTCTTGCTAGCTTTCTTTTTTAAATTTGTAAAAGGAAACGCTGTTTTTGTTGGAGCATTAATTACGCAGGTTTTAGTCATTGCGTTATACATTCTAGATTTATACGATATCATTAATTTGCCTTTTTTATGGTTAAATTTTGTTGGCTGTGCTATAGTTATTACTATTGCATGTACACTGCAAATATTGAATCGAAATGACAAAGCAACTACAGGATAAAATCATAAACTGGGGCATTATTGGCTTAGGAAATATTGCCAACAAATTTGTACAAGATTTATTAACGATTAAAGGAGCTCAATTATATGCAGTAGCTTCAAGATCAAAAGAAAAAGCAAATGCCTTCGCTTCAAAGTATCATGCCATTAAAGCTTATGACAGTTATGAAACATTAGTAAGCGATTCGAATATTGATGCCGTATATATAGCCACGCCGCATGCATTTCATAAAGAAAACACATTATTGTGTTTAGAGCATGGTATTGCAGTATTATGCGAAAAGCCTTTTGCAATGAATGCAGAAGAGGTCAACACCATGATTTTTAAAGCTAAAGAAAAGAACGTACTCCTTATGGAAGCGCTTTGGACTTATTTTCTTCCACATTATCAATATGTTTTGCAAATACTAAGTAAAAAAATCTATGGGAATGTTTTAAAACTTGAAGCAGATTTTGGGTTTTATCGTGAATTTGATGATGCTTCCAGGGTTTTTGACAAGTCTATAGGAGGTGGAAGTTTACTAGATATTGGGATCTATCCCATTTTTGCAGCATTATCTACCTTAGGTATCCCAAAGGATATACAAGCAAATGCTACCTTTTTTGATAATGGCGCAGACTCGTCATGTAGTGTGGTTTTCGATTACAATAATAACGTAACTGCTCATTTAAAAAGTACATTTTTAGAAAAAACACCTACAGAAGCGGTTTTCCACTGTGAAAAAGGAATTATTAAAATTAACAATGGCTTTTTTGGGCCTACTACGGTTACTATAATTTCTAATAACAAAGAAGAAACCATAGATTTCAATTACAAAAAAATCGGTTATAATTACGAAATTCTTCATTTTAATAACCTCCTTCGAGAAGGAAAAACTGAAAGTAACATGATGACTTTCGAGTTTAGTAAGCAACTTATAAAGCTTCTTGACGATGTGAGACGTAGCATTAAATTAGAATATTAACAGTTAAAAAGTCAAGAAATCAATACTTTAAGTAAATTTTGCTTGTCTACATGTAAAGTTTGTTTTACTTTTGATTTATCAATCATTTAAATCAACCTATGCTGAATTCATTACAGCATTTAAAAACGAACAGTTATGCAAACAAATTATTTATTACCAAACAAGTACAAAATCATTGGGTGGATCCTTCTAGTATTAGGCTTAATCTTCGGGGTTTATGTTTATCTAACCGACTACGAACCGGATATGTTAACTATAAATGTATTGTCTATCTATGGTGACGACCAATTTTTCGACAATACGCAAGAGTTTTTCAAAATTATTAAAAATAGCATTGCAAATGAACTAGCTGCATTAGCAATTATCTTCGGAGGGCTAATCGTTGGTTTTACAAAAGAAAAAATTGAGGATGAGTTTATTTATAAATTAAGAAAAGACTCATTAGTTTGGGCAATTATTTTTAATTATGCCATCTTAATTTTTACAATTATGTTTGTTTATAGTTTTACATTTTTTCATATTCTGGTATTTAATATGTTTACACCACTCCTATTTTTTATTATCCGTTTTAACTTCTTAAAACTTAAATCTAGAAGCCATGAAGAATAATATAAAAGTACAACGTGCTATTCATGATTTAACACAAGCAGATTTAGCCGAAAAAATTGGTGTAAGCAGGCAAACCATTAACGCCATGGAAAAAAACAAGTATGTACCATCTACAGTACTTTCACTTAAAATAGCAAAACTCTTTAAAAAACCAGTAGAAGCTATTTTCTTTTTAGAAGATGAAGATTAAACATAAAAAAGCACAACCCGAAAGAGTTGTGCTTTTTTAATATTCTAATAATCTAGAAATCTGAGCTTACATCGCTCCCCATTCTTTAAGGGAATCTTTATTCATTTTTACATAATCTGCATTCCCAGCTTTTTCGGCGCCAGCTAAAGATTCTTTAGCAGCCGCAATAGCCCCTTTCTTATCTCCTGCTTTTGCATGTATTAAAGACTGTTGTCTTAAAAACCAAAAACGTGGGTTGTCTTTAGTCATTTCAACAGCTTTATCAATCCATGTCTTCGCCTCATTTATATCTTTACCTTCTTGTAAATAATAAACAGCTGAAGAGAAATAATCTCCGGCACTTGGTCCATTCATGACGCTTTTTATACTAGCTACAACTGCTTCATCTGTTGGCACTTCAAATTTAACACCAACATATACATCTTCCCACATCATACCCAAAGAAGCTCCACTATTACTTAAATCATCAAATGACATAGTAAATGTTTCAATCTTCATAGGTAGCTTATAAACTTTTGCATTTGTTTTAGCTGCAACTTTAGTATCATCCCATTCGCGAGGTGTTCCCCAGTTATTTGCATCAGCATAAAATATAACATCCCACGATTCGGCATTTGGTTTTGCAAAAATAGCATAAGCACCGGCTTTAAGATTTTGCCCATCAATAGTCACATCACTACTAAAAGTAATCGTTGTATTTTTATTAGCTCCTAGTCGCCATAATTTACCATAAGGCACTAAATCACCAAAAATAGTACGCCCTCTCATATTTGGTCTGGAATACTCTATGGTTACATCTGTTAAACCAACCTTTTGTTCCTGTTTAGAAAACGGACTAGGCTGGGGTGTTTTTACTTGCGCAGTTACATTCAAAGAAAATGTAAATACCAAGGCAATTAATAATAGTTTTTTCATTTTGATTATTGTTTTATTGTGAGTTTAAATAATAGCTCTAAATTACGTATCCAAAATTCTTTTTTTGTTAACAAAAGCTTAAATTAAGAGGTTGTATATTTGCGCATAATTAAATAACAATTGCGTTCGTTATGCAAGGGTTGGGCTTTCCGTTATATCCTTTGCGAAAGTAAAAAGAATAACGTTGCTATCCCTGAACACAAAAAATAAAGCTAATGAAAAAGTATTATGCAGAAATAATAGGAACATTTGCCATGGTATTTTGTGGTTGTGGAGCTATGACAATAAACGAAATTACAAATGGTAGTATATCTCATGTAGGAGTAGCTACTACCTGGGGGCTTATTGTTATGGCCATGATTTATGCTTTTGGTGAAGTTTCCGGAGCACATTTTAATCCAGCTGTAACCATTGGTTTTGCTTATATAAAAAAGTTTTCCTGGAAAGAAGTCCCTAAATATATACTAGCACAGGCCATAGGTGCCGTATTTGCCTGTTTTGTTTTATGGTTTTTATTTCCTGAAAGTCAGTTTTTGGGAGAAACTGTTCCTGCAGAAGGTTTCGCGCCATTTAAAGCTGCTATTCTAGAATTTTTTCTAACCTTTTTCCTTATGGTTGTCATTATAAATGTCTCTACAGGTAGTAAAGAAATTGGTACAATGGCAGCTATTGCCGTTGGGGGTGTTATCCTCTTGGAAGCCATGTTTGCTGGTCCTATGACTAAAGCATCTATGAACCCTGTTCGATCTATAGCTCCTGCCCTTTTTACTGGTAATTTTCAATATTTATGGTTATATATTACAGCACCAATCCTAGGAGCTATAACGGCTGTTTCTAGTTGTAAACTTGTAAAAGAAGATAATTGCTGTTGAAAATATTTTAGATAACAAAGATCGAAATCATAAAGAATCCTTATAACACCATCAATATTTCTGTTTAACTTATTCAATAACAGATTAAACATTTTTTATCTTTGTGATAATCAATCGTCTATAATTTTGAATTGTTCCCATACTATGGCGGGCAATTTCATACCTTAAAAGAATAAGAGAATTACAAGGCGATTTAAATAATTAATAAATGGATTTAATAGATAGAGCACTAGAATTTGAGCAAAGAAAAATGAGGTCATTATCAACTAGTGACAGAGTAAAGATTTCGAGAGAAGCAAAAGCGTTAATTTTAGATTTAAATCAAATATATAAGGAAAAAAAAGATGAAAAGATAATGGATATTATGAAACGCATAACTGTTATAAAAAGAAAAGTTGAAAAGCGTTTAAAGGGAGCTCCTTTAACGGCTTAAATTTTATCGGATCACAAAATATCGATATCTGAACCTTAAAATATTAAATTTTGCATAATTATTCTATGTAAAAATCAAATATGCCATATATTTTACTATATTGTCAAATTCTGAAAAAAAAGAAGAATTGTCAGACAGATATAAATTAGATTAAAATTCATGGATATTATTAGTAACGCTTTAGAATTCGAGCAACGCAAACAGTCTTTTAAAACAACCAGCGAACGAATAGAAGCATCAAGAGAAGTTAAAAATTTAATATTAAGCTTAAATAAAATTTACAAAGAAGAGAAGGATCCAGAAATTATGGATTTAATGAAACGCTTAACTGTAATTAAGCAAAAAATAGAGAAAAGGTTAAAAGGCAGACCTTAAACGTCTACTATTCATTGCAAATAAATTAATTCTAACGGCAATGAAAATACATCAACTTCCTAAAAAGTAACGTTTTTCAATAACTTTACATTAAACTTAGGTTTTTTTTATTTATCATAAAAATAGTTGTTACCCCAGATTATATGAGATTTCATATTTTTCTGGGGATATAATATATACTTACTGGTCAAATGTTCTTATCAGTAACACTCCTTTTTGAATCTACCGCATGTACACAACTTATTGAATAATAAAAGTTGGGCACAAATATCACAGATTTTAAAAATAAGACTTAAACAAAAGTTAAGACTTTGATTATAAAACAAAAAAGCTTCAAAAAAGAAATTTGAAGCTTTTTAAGTTGATCTTAATTTTAAGAACATTTAATCTATTGTAATACAACCATTCTTTATGGTAATTTTATCACCCTTTTTTACTTTAATCTCTTTACAATTATCATAAATAATAGCATCACTGCATCCGGTTTGAATTGTTACTGAGGATGTTCTGCTTTTTTCAAATTTAATTTTTGTAGTCGAACCACAAGTTTTTACTTTAAACTCATGGTCATTTGAATCTTTATTATAATACCTCAAAGTAATCCCAAAATCACTATTCTCTACATGGAATGTCTCAATTCCTTTACTGGTATTATATTCTACTGGAGAAAAAGAAGCAAAACTAAAACTTAATGCAATGACTAATACTACTACAATTTTTTTATACATTTTTTAAAATTAATTATTTAATTAAATATATATATTTTGTAGGTATCTTAAATTCATCATGGTACAAAAAGTATAAAAGCAACTAATTTTTAACATAAGTTTGCTCTTTATCGAAAAAAGTTAACTCATAACGAAAAATAAAACCTAAAACTTGATTTAGATAATCTATTAGACATTGAGTTTTTTCATTTTTATTGTCGTAAGCTGAATAAGGATTAACCGATTTTAAGAAAAGATATTGATAACAAAACATCTAAATCTGCTCTCATTGCTAGTAATTGTTCATCAAAATTACGTATGAATACGTATTGTTCTTTTTTTTAAAAAAGTCTTACTTTTAATTAAACCAACCAAGTCTTTAATATATGATAGAACGAAAACAAATTGAATCTTCAATCCTGACTAGTATAGGCTATGATTTTGAAAGTAAAACTCTAGAAATAGAACTTAAAAAAAACAAACAAATTAGACAATATCATAATTTTCCCATAGCTGTATGGCACGAGTTTGAAAACACAAACTCCAAAGGACGATACTTCTTAAAACACATAAAAGATAAATACGACGAATTACGATTTACTCAAACTATTGGTTAATATTTGCTATCCTTTAAAGTAATAAAAAGATTTAAAGCTTAAGTTAATTTGAAAATTGTAGCTTTAAAAACTAATCTACTCTTTCAATTCTGGCTCCAATAGCACGCAAACGTTCATCTATACGCTCATAACCACGATCAATTTGTTCAATATTTTGAATTGTTGACGTACCCTTTGCTGAAAGTGCTGCAATAAGTAATGATACTCCTGCCCGAATATCTGGTGATGTCATAGTCGTTGCTTTTAATGTCGACTTAAAATCATGCCCAATAACAGTGGCTCGATGTGGGTCGCATAATATAATTTTTGCTCCCATATCAATTAATTTATCCACAAAGAACAAACGGCTTTCAAACATCTTTTGGTGTATTAAAACACTCCCATTGGCTTGTGTGGCTACAACTAAAATAATACTTAACAAATCTGGTGTAAACCCTGGCCACGGTGCATCGGAAATCGTTAAAATAGATCCATCTATAAAGCTTTGTATTTCATAACCATCTGTATGTGCAGGAATATGAATATTATCACCTTGACGTTCAACAGTAATTCCCAATTTTCTAAAAACATTCGGTATCAATCCTAAATCGTCCCAAGATACATTGGTAATAGTCAGTTCACTTTTTGTCATAGCAGCAAGTCCTATCCAACTACCTATTTCAATCATATCCGGCAACATAGTATGGTCTGTTCCTGCTAAAGTTTCAACACCATCTATAATTAACATATTAGAACCAACACCACTTATTTTGGCCCCCATTCTATTAAGCATTTTACATAATTGCTGTAAATAAGGCTCGCAAGCAGCATTGTATATTGTTGTTTTTCCTTCAGCTAAAACCGCAGCCATAACAATATTTGCTGTTCCTGTAACGGAAGCTTCTTCAAGAAGCATGTAAGCTCCTTTTAATCTATCGGCTTCCACACCATAAAACTGCTCTTCTTTACTATATCGAAATTTAGCACCAAGATTAATAAGCCCTTCAAAGTGCGTATCTAATCGTCTTCGACCAATTTTATCTCCGCCAGGTTTTGGAATATATCCTTTTCCAAAACGTGCTAACAAAGGACCAACAATCATGATAGATCCACGTAAACCACGTCCGTCAACTTTAAATTCATCAGATTCTAAATAATCTAAATCAAGATTATCCGCTTGAAAAGTATATGAACCATGCGCTAATTTTTCAATTTTAACGCCTAGTTTTCCTAATAAACTAATTAACTTATTAACATCAACAATATCTGGAATATTATTTATTGTTACTAAGTTCGGTGTTAGTAAAACTGCACATAAAATTTGTAACGCTTCATTTTTGGCTCCTTGAGGTTGTATGCTTCCTTTTAGTTGGTGACCACCTTCAATTTTAAATGTTCCCATACTTATTTATAACTAGTAGCGTTTTCTTTGTCTATTAGAACTCTTTTTATGATGGCTTTTCTTATTACTTGAAAATTTATTTTTTGAGCGCAACAGACTGGTAGCATCTGATAAATCTTCTTTGGAATCTTTTAAATTAATTTTCCCTCCAGAAAGCTCATACAAATGATTGAAAATCACGGCATCTTCAACTGTGTCTTTATTCCAATTTAAAAAACACTTTTTCATATGATTAGCAATTGTGAATGTTAAAGCTTCTTTAAGTTCGCCTTCTTCCCAAGTATTTGCCACATCTATCATTGTTTTAATATTATTTCCATAAAAACGATATTTAGGAAAGTTCTGTGGGTATTTTAAAGGCTCCGGGCGTTCTTCAAAAAGTTCTTTAGTAGGCTTTTCGTAAGGAGAGTCAACATCCAATTCGAAATTGGCCATAATAAAAAGTTGATCCCAAAGTTTATGCTGAAAATCTGGAACATCTCTTAAATGCGGTTGCATATTTCCCATTACTGAAATAATGGCTTTAGCTACTTTATTACGTTCCTCTTTTACTTCTATACTTTTAGCATAATTAATCATCTTCTGCATATGGCGGCCATATTCCGGAATGATTAAATGCTCACGCTCTGTATTGTATTCTAAATTATCTATAGTCAAAATTAAATGTGTAGAGTTAATTATTATGCATGTAAGTTGGTATGCATGCGCAAAATACAAAAAAAAACTAAAGACTTATCACCCCTTCAACTTTTTCTGCAACTTCTTTATACTTTTCAACAACAGTATCCGGGTTCTTCATCAGTAAATTGACAGAAACACTTGTATATTTGCCATTTTTAGATTCAATTTTATTTATAACAGCTCCAAGATTATTAAAAATGGCCTCTAGCTTAGCTATCTTTTTAGCATCAGATTTTATAATGAACTTATATAAGTATTCTGCTGGCCAACTTGCTGTTTCATATAATTGCCCCTTTAGTTTTTCGTAAAATTCTTCAGGATTTGAAGGTGTATTCATAGTCATTTTTATATCATGCAAATATACAGTTTCATCTGTTTATATCCTTATTTTTAATAGTATACTTAGATTTTGCTGCTCACAACGAATTAGCATTTGTACAAATATGATACCGTGAATTAAAAACGTTAGTTATAGCTGTTTTTCCTTGCATTTTTTTAATCGCAGTTTAATTACGATTTTTACGGTAAAATAATCCCGATTTGAGCACAAAAAAAATTGTAATCACAGGTGGTCCTGGAACAGGAAAATCTACTTTAATAAATGAGTTGGTTAATAGAGGCTACACCTGCCTTGAAGAAATTTCACGTCAGGTTACTTTAAATGCAAAAAAAGAAGGCATTGATCAGCTGTTTTTAACCAACCCGCTATTATTTAGTGAATTGCTTTTAAAGGGTAGACAGCAACAATTTTTAAATGCCAGCACGTTTTCATCTGAAATTACTTTTTTTGATAGAGGGCTTCCAGATGTGTTAGCTTACATGGATTACATTGGAGACATCTATCCGCAGGACTTTGTAAATACTTGTAACAATTTGGTCTACGATAGGGTTTTTATTTTAAAACCTTGGGAGTCTATATATAAGAGTGATAATGAACGCTACGAAAATTATGAACAGGCTTTGGATATTCATAAACACTTACTTAAAACCTATCAATATTTTAATTATAACCTTATTGATGTCCCTTTTGACACCGTTGAAAATAGAACTGATTTTATTTTAAATACCTTGAATATGTAATATGGAACACCCCATAAACATATTAGAACGTTACTGGAAGTTTACAGAGTTCCGGCATAACCAAGAAGCTATTATTAATGCGGTCATTGATGGTGAAGATACTTTTGTGTTATTACCAACTGGTGGTGGAAAATCATTATGCTTTCAAATACCATCCTTAGCTAAGGATGGTATTTGTATCGTTATTTCACCTTTAATTTCCCTTATGAAAGACCAAGTATTAGCTTTAAATAATAAAGGTATCAAAGCTATGGCAATTACAAGCGGGATAAGTTACAGCCAATTAGACACTCTTTTAGATAACTGTATTTACGGAAATTATAAGTTTTTATATGTATCGCCAGAACGTTTACAACAAGAGTTGGTACAGGGTCGCATCAAACAAATGAATGTGAATCTGATAGCAGTTGATGAAGCTCATTGTATTTCGCAATGGGGAAGTGATTTTAGGCCTGCTTACAAAAATATATCACTATTACGTCAAATACAACCTAGTGCAAATGTGGTTGCTTTAACCGCTTCAGCAAAACCAGAAGTCGTTAAAGATATTATAAAAGAACTTGATTTTATTCAACCTAAAATATTTAAACGATCGTTTGCCAGACCAAATTTAGCGTATATGGTATATCATGAAAATGATAAATATTACCGCCTTGAAACCATTTTAAAAAAATACACATCATCATCAATTATTTATGTTAGAAATAGAAAATTAACCTTAGAAATTAGCACATTTTTAGCATCTAAAAACATCTCTTCAACTTATTATCATGGTGGCCTTTCAAATATTGAAAAAGATACCAACATGACAGCATGGTCACAAAACCAAAAACAGGTTATGGTCGCTACTAATGCTTTTGGTATGGGTATTGACAAACCAGATGTTAAAACTGTAATTCATTTTAATTTGCCAGAGAGTATTGAAAGCTATTTTCAAGAGGCTGGTCGTGTAGGGCGCAATGGTGAAAAAGCTTTTGCTGTGATTCTAAAAAACAATAGCGACTCCATTTTAGTAAAAAATCAGTTTTTAAGCGTTTTACCAACAGTAGATTTTGTTAAGCAAGTTTATAGAAAATTATGTAACTATTTTCAAATAGCGTATGGTGAGGGCGAATACATAACTTTTGATTTTGAGTTTAATACCTTTTGTAAAACCTATAATTTTAGTTCTGTTTTGTGCTATAATGCCTTATTGTTATTAGATAGAAATAGTATTATCACCTTATCGAAACAGTTTAAAAACAAAATAACTGTTCAATTTATTATATCGAGCGCGGCTCTTTTTAATTATTTAGAAACTCATCAAGACTTTAATATTATCGTAAAATCAATATTAAGAATGTATGGTGGCATTTTCGACCATGTTACCAAAATTGATTTGATGAAAATTTCTAAAAAAGCATCGGTAACCGAAAGTAAATTAATCCATACACTTCAACAATTAGAAAGTGATGAAATCATTACCCTTAATTTAGCAAAAACAGATGCTCAGGTCACTTTTATAGAACCTCGTGAAGATGAAAAAACAATTAACAAAATTGCATCAACTATAGAACAACAAAATAAATTAAAACAGAATCAGGTTAATGCCATGCTTGATTATATTGAAAACGATTCGGTTTGTAAAAGCATACAACTCCTCACCTACTTTGGGGAAAAAGACATAAAACCATGTGGTATTTGCTCGGTTTGTACAAGCTCTAAAAAAGATACTAACGCACTAGACATTAATACTACAAAAAAACGCATTATAAAATTATTAGAAAAAGGTGATAAATCATCTAGAGAAATGATTTCAACATTAAATTGTAAAGAAACTGATTTAAAAATAGTCTTAAAATTGTTATTAGAGCATAACATCATTATTATTACCCCAACAAATACATATAAATTAAGTCATATATGAAATGAGCTCCTTGAATTTTAAATTATTTTAGAAGCACATGACACCTGACAGAGATAAAAATGAATATTCAATAGATGAAAGATTTAAGAATCATATTTATGGGCACACCAGATTTTGCTGTTGCCACTTTAAAAGCATTAGTAGAAAACCAATATAATATAGTTGGTGTTATAACTGCTCCCGATAAACCTGCTGGACGTGGACGTAAGCTAAACGAAAGTGCTGTGAAATTATATGCGAAAGAAACTAACTTAAAAATTTTACAACCAACCAATTTAAAGCATGACGGTTTTTTAGAAGAACTGAAAGCACTTAAAGCAAACCTTCAAATTGTAGTGGCCTTTAGAATGCTACCAAAGCTGGTTTGGCAAATGCCAGAATACGGTACT
Organism: Flavivirga spongiicola; assembly: GCF_030540825.1. Taxonomy (NCBI): domain Bacteria; kingdom Pseudomonadati; phylum Bacteroidota; class Flavobacteriia; order Flavobacteriales; family Flavobacteriaceae; genus Flavivirga; species Flavivirga spongiicola. Next base: position 804,333 of record NZ_JAUOEO010000002.1, on the reverse strand, counting down.
TTTAATTTGCATGCCTCATTACTACCTAACTACCGTGGAGCAGCCCCCATTAATTGGGTTATTATTAATGGTGAAACCAAAACAGGCGTTTCGACCTTCTTCATTGATGAAAAAATTGATACGGGAGATATGATTCTTCAAAAAGAAATTGAAATAGAAGCTGATGAAAACGTAGGCAGTTTACATGATAAATTAATGACTATAGGAAGTTCCTTAGTTTTAAAAACGGTAAACGCAATACAAAAGGGAGATGTTAAAACTACACCACAGAAAGCAACTAAAGATATTAGAACGGCTTATAAATTAAATAAAGACAATTGTAAAATTGATTGGAACGCATCTATAGACAATATATATAATAAGATACGTGGCTTAAGTCCGTACCCGGCAGCTTGGTGTACTTTAATAAATGGAGATCATGAGTTAGATGTAAAAATCTATCAAGCAGAAAAAGAAATGGTGCCACATAAAAATAATATTGGAACCATAATTTCTAATAAGAAAGAGTTAAAAGTTGCTGTTACAAATGGTTACATCATAATAAAAGAAATTAAGCTTCCTGGCAAACGAACTATGGATATAAAATCGCTTTTAAACGGTTACGCTTTTGAAAGAAATGCGAAAGCGCTCTAAACCCTTATTCTCATTGATATTACAAATTATCGATAAAATACACTTCCTTTATTAACAAAAGCATCAAGTTATTAACAATACCGTGTTTTTCGCTTGCTATTACTTGCATGGTTTCATAATCCGTATAAATTTGTAGTAGGATTTAACAATAATGTTTAACCAATTTTATTAATAATTAAAATTTATATTATGAACAAAACAGATTTAATCGACGCAATGGCAGAACACGCAGGGATCACTAAAGCAGCTGCAAAAAAAGCTTTAGAGTGCGCAATAATTGAAATTGAAGGAGCTTTACAAAAGGGTAATAGAGTTTCTTTAGTTGGATTTGGATCTTGGTCAGTTTCTAAAAGAGCTGCAAGAGAAGGAAGAAATCCTCAAACTGGACAAACTATCAAAATTAAAGCTAAAAACGTTGTTAAGTTTAAAGCTGGATCAGATTTATCAAGTGCAGTAAACTAGTTATTTACTTCTTTTATATTAAAAGATGCCTTCAAAATTTGAAGGCATTTTTTTATGGAAGTGGTTTCAAACTACCCAATCAAGCTAAGCACATGTTTTTATAATTGGCTGCAAAATGCCCTTTCATCCCCACATTTTGTTTTTTATTACTCCATAACAATGCTTATGTATCTCAAAAAAGCTTTCATTTGGAAATGCCTGCCTGCTTGCAGCTAATGTACCCACAAATATGGAAACATACCATAGTTTAAAAAAGCTCGTCACGAATGCACAAACATACCCGACCAGCCGGCCTCACTAATATTCCTGTCTATCGACAGGTTTGGCAGACTGAAAGCCAGATTCGTGTTTATGTTGAGTATAATAACCCTCTACTTTAAGTGATTCTATTCGTGCATATTTGTGAAATTCGTGTCTTAGTACCTGTAGATCCTCAAAGTTTAGATAGCAATCATAGTTTACAGTAATTAAACGAACAGGGATAATTACTTAAAAAGATGTGGGTACACCGTAGCTGCTGACAGGCAGGAAATCACTATTTTTCGCTTCAATCAAAAAAGTTTAAACCATTTCTATCAATAAAACAGTTGCTTTTCTAATAAATAAATATTAGATTTAGTTGCTAATACCTCAAAAGCATGATAACAATAAAACCAAAGAAAGGTGATTTGTTAATCGCTGAACCTGCGATAATAGGTGATGTTTCTTTTAATCGCTCAATTGTATTAATTGCAGACCATTCGCAAGATGGCTCTATAGGATTTATTCTTAACAAACCACTAGATTACACTATTAACGAGCTGGTTCCGGAAGTTGAAGCCACTTATAAAGTTTACAATGGTGGTCCAGTAGAACAAGATAATTTATATTTTATTCATAAAATACCGAAATTAATCCCGGAAAGCATTGAAATTTCCTTGGGCATTTTTTGGGGAGGTGATTTTAGTAAAGTTGCTGAACTTATTACAAAAGGTGCTATAAATGAAAAGGATATTCGCTTTTTTCTCGGATATTCCGGTTGGGAAGCAAATCAATTAGAAGAAGAGCTTAAAGCCAATTCATGGGTAGTTACCGAGAATGGATATAAAAATAATATTATAGAGAAAGACTACAAGTCTTTTTGGAAAGAAAAAATGTTAGAGTTTGGAGGTGAGTATAGTATTTGGTCTAATGCACCAGAAAATCCGAACTATAATTGATACCAAATAGATACAAAAATATCGTATATAAACAGTTACTTTTTCACCTACTTTACATTTAAAAATAGAACCGTAACTATTGCTATGCTTAGATTTTCAAAATTCAATTAATCAAAAAATAATTCAATTTATTTATACGCATCTTACTTAGTATTCAATTGGTATTATTCAACCTTATTTTTACATTCAACTTTTGTAATAAATTTTTAGATACCTCATTAAGATATACCTTCTTTCTATACTTTGTTACAGGTTGAATTCCAACAATAACATTAGTTATAAAAATTTCATCGGCTTTTTGAAGTTCAAATGGAGATATTGATTCTTCAACAATCTCATAATCAGGTATATTTTTTATTATATCTATAATCTGTTTACGCATGATGCCTTTTAAGCAACCGTCACTTATTGGAGCCGTTTTTATAATATTGTCTTTTATAACAAAAACGTTACCGTTTAGTGCTTCAATAACATGCTTATTTGTATTTAAAACCAAACAATTATGTAAATTGTTCTCTTTTGCATAAATACTTCCAACTACATTTAATGCCTTATTATTAGTTTTTAATGTAGATAATAAGCTCGGTGAAACATAATAATCTTTAAACAAATCAACTTCATAAAAATCATCTTGAAGCATATAAAAATCGTCTTGAATGGGTTTTACAGAAATTATAAAACTCACATGATTCGAATTTGGATTATATAATCCACCTTCATTTCTATATACCATTAATTTTACTCTGGCAGAAGACTTTAATAATTTATTAGATTCCAACGTGCTAAGAATCTGTTCTTCTAAATATTCCATAGTAAAATTCATTGGAATTTCCATGCGCATAATACGCATAGACGCCATAAGTCTAAAATAATGATCTTCCCAAAATAAGATTTTACCAAAGCTTGTTTTTATGGTTTCAAATAAGGCATCACCATAGTTATAGCCTCTATTTTCAATTGAAAGAATCGTGTTTTCTTCTAGAATATTTCCATTAAAATTTGTCATAAAAAAATCCCACTCTTCTAGTTAATAAGAGCGGGACAAATATAATTTAAAATATAGAATTAAGCAGAACCAAGTACTTGCTTTAAATCAGAAATTTGATTTTCCCAAAGCATTTTAGCTTCTTCAATTTCGTCTTCTTCAGCAAAATCGGTGACCATTAATGATACATCTTTAGTAATTTCATCAACCTGAATTCTTATTTCGAAATACGAAGTTTGATCGTCTTCATCATTCAACCACTTAAATTTAATACGCTCTCCACTTTTTTTACTTAACAATTTTGCTTGTTCTTCACTATCATCCCATATAAAAGTGAATAATTCACCACGTGAATTTACATTGTCTGAAAACCATTCAGATAAACCTGAAGGTGTCGAAATATATTGATACAGCAATTGAGGAGATGCATGTATTGGAAATTCAATATCAAATTTAACTTTATCGTCCATAAATACCTTAAAAATTTTATGTTCCCAATATATACATTAATTGATAAGTATAATAACAATTTTTAATAATATTTTATCTTATATCTGTTTGCTGACAATAATATTGTTTTTATATTTGCAGCCTTAATTTATGGCGAGGTAGCTCAGTTGGTTAGAGCGTCGGATTCATAACCCGGAGGTCGGGGGATCGTGCCCCCCTCTCGCTACTAAGTAAACAAAGGAAAAGCTGAGATTTTAGTCTCAGCTTTTTTATTTTACCTAAAACATACCTAAAACAAATTATTTCTTTAAAATACTTCATCCTTTTTTAATATCTTTCTAATTCTTCCTAAAGTTAGTTGATAATTTTTAGAACTTCCATTTCGTTAAGAGCGATAACAAATTCACTTTTTAATGAATCTATTCAGTAAAATAGATGAACAATAAAGAGGGGTGCAAAGTAATATATTTGATTTCACAGAAGCAGTTGAGCGTTTTAAAACGAGGTTTTGGAATTTAGAAAAATTCTGTATCGATGAAACCGTAGCTTACCATTTATTAAATCACAAAACTATCGTTGATACTCCCGTCAATCGTTGCATATTATTTTAACCTAAGAAAGAATCTTTTAGATTTATATGACACAAGACAATTATAAAAAAATTAGTCAAAGTAAGAATAGTTTTATAGATTTGAGATGTCAAATTTTCCCCTCTAAGAATTAATTATAAAAAAATAATTATAAATTCTTAAACATGTAATTCATGAAAAAACTAAAACTCAAAAAACGACCTTTAGCCTTATATATTTTAATTTGTGTCTCCTTTTTGTTTTGGAATTGTTAAAACGAGGAAATATTAGCTTCTAATGACTTAGAAAAACAGGAAGATATTTCAAGGTTTGAATTTGAAAGCTTAAATCTTAAGCAGTTGGCTTCTGATTCAAATTTTTCTACTCCTCTAAACAAAGTTCAAAGGCATTTCAGCTTTCATACTAAAAACCTTAGTAGCAAAGGTTCCTCAAAAAATGATAAGCATGTTTTGTCTATTTCAACTGATGAAATTATTAAGATTAAAACCGAAGATGCTACTTCTTGGACTTTTAAGTTAAATAAAAATGTTCTTGAAACCTCTGATTTTGAAAATTTGTTGATTAAAGAGTTTAATGACGAATTTAGCTATTTTCTAGTTTCCTATATTGAAGATAAAACGAGCAATGAAGAGGACATTGAAAAATCTACCATACATAAAATAAATGAAGAATATTTGGATATTGACGCTATAAGTCCATATTTAACAGGGCGTGATCTTACCTCTGTCCCAATAACTGATGGAGATGGTGGATGTGAAGGTATCAGAAGCGAGGAAATAAGACCTTGTAATAGAGGAGGACGCCATAGAAAAAGATATGCCTGTCAACATTCAGGTGGGGTGCATGGTGTTGGAAACTTCCCACCTTGTAGTAGTGTGTGTACTGGTACTCAAATAACGGTAGTTTATAATTTTTCACATTGTGAAGATGGAACGGGCGCAACACCTAGTGGTCCAACAAACCCTACTTCACCTACTCCTCCAACTGAACCAACAGGAGGAGGTGTTACTCCACCCGTCCCAGATGGCACTACAGTAACCACTCCACTAAGAAACCCAGATGGTTCAATAGTGTATCAACCAACAGCGGATCCCAACCAGATTAATGAAAAATTAGGGCATTCACTCTCTTTGATAGAACTTATATGGCTTTCTGAAAACAGGACAAAAGCAAGTCAAATTAATACGCTTCTTGGAGATGATCCCACGGATGTCGATAAAGACTTTTCAAAATTTGCTATTAAGATTTTTATAGCTAATCCTACTGCCAACCCTTTGTTGGGTGCAGATTGTAGAAGTTTCGAGTATGCTCAACCACCCGGAGCATTACAAAGAGGATGTGCGGTAATAAATTTTAATCATACATTTTATTCCCTTCCACAGATAACAACTAGTGGATCTGTTGTAATACCTATTATAGATTCTAATGTTCCTATAGCATATTTTACAGCACCTTCTTTTATGACTAATGGTCGTGCCGCTAATCTTACTGCTCTTGCCGTAACTTCTGCAATTAAATCAACAGATTTGTATTTTGCTAATAACCCTCATGTATCTGAACACGCATTGGGTGAATTTTTTAAGGATAGTATTAAGACATTTATGGGAGCTTGGGGAGGCAGTGTTAATACTGTTAATTCTCCTTTTAACATACCCAGCCCTGCCCCATACATTACTAGTGTTTTAGGTATAAGTAACCCTTTTGATTGTGAATGATGAAAAGTTTTATTAGCTTGTTATTGATTTTAATTATAAACCAGAACAGTTATTTTGTGGACTATATTGAATTTGAAAAAGTATTAGGAAAACATATTTCTATCGCAGAAGAAGTTATTGGAACTGACTTTGAAAATAAGCTTTTTGGAAAGAGTTATTATTATATAGCTGATGAGCTTATCAAAAAGGAGTTCTGTGGTACGCGCTATAACATGCTAACAATAATGACTAATGAAAAAGATACTGTACAATCAATTACAGTTCATTTTCAAAAAGTGATCGATCGCCAATTTTATGATGTGTTTATTGAAAAGTATGGGAAGCCAGATAACATACAAATAATCGAAAATAGAAAAGTTGAAAGTGAAAGTGTTATAAAGGATGATAATGGGAAAATTGTTGAACGCTTAAGAAAAAGCACGCTCAATTTAAAAGAAGGCAGTTTCGAAGAAAAACCGTTGTATATTATATGGAAGAAAGAAGGTTTTGAGATTAAAGTCTTTCTAAAGCATAAACAAAATATAAGCGAAATAACATTTAGTATAAAAAATACATAAAGGTTTTTATACAGATACAACTATCAGTGTTTTTTTAATATAAAATCTTAACTTAGGAATAAAAAAGAGGTCGTTGACACCATCTGGCTTTAGCCCCAATTCTTTAGCTACTTCATAGCCTTGGTTAAAGACCTCTAAATAATCTTTATCAACTGTTGTTTGTTCTTCCATAGTTTAAAAAGTTTCATGAGCCTTACTTTCTAGATATTCATTGATAGAGTTACGGTCATAAACAATGATACGAGGCTGTGGTTTAGAAAAACGGATTTTCCCTTCATCTCTTAATTTCTGCAACGTTGTTTTAGAAGTAATATTAAGAATGGACATAGCCTCATCTCCATCAATCCATTTTCTTGGTTGATCTTTACGGTTTTGTTCTACATGCTCAACCACCTTATCAAAAAGTTTATAAAACGCTTCTTCTTGTAGACATACTACTTCCATCTAATATTTTTTAAAATCCATTGTCGTAAATTATTAAGACTTATTGATAAATCAAACTATTTATAAGAAAAGCTTTATATAGATGATTAAAAAACTATCTATATCATTTCTGGTCTACTCATAATTTTTAAAAACTACGGGTTTCCCACAGCAAAAAAAAAAAAATTCGATAAAGTGTTTAATTTAATCACTCTTTATCGATGTGGTTTCCTACATGTGTTTTATATTTAGATCCTAATTACTTTTATAATTTAATTAACTACACATGAAAAAACAAAAATTGAAGCGCCTAACGAAAATCGGGGTTTTAATGCTCTTCATGGCATTAACCTATTGGAATTGTGAAAAAGAACCAGAAACAAATCTGGATGATTCAAGTTTCGAAAATAATTTAATCAATGTCCAAGTTGTGGACGATAAACTAAAATTTGAGAATAATGAGTCTCTAGCTACATTTGTAAAGCAGAAAACAGAAGAAGAATTTAAAAATGAAATCAAAAATTTAAGTGATAAAGGCTTTAGTTCTCTTAGACCCGTTTTTGATGAGAATGATGATGTACTAATAGATGATTTTTTAAAACAAAAAAAATCGAAAATTGCCAAGAAAGATTACCTCTACAGCTTAAAGGATGTTTCGGAAGAGATTGATCTTAATGATGAATTAATATCAGATACTAGGTTTGCCTCCATCTTAAATAAGAACAGAGAAATTTATGTAGGTGATAAGTATTTTATTTATACAACAAAGGCGTTGTATTTTTGCAAGATTGAAGATGAAGATTATCTCAAAGAATATTTGAAAAATATGAAAAATACATTGACCAGTAAATCAGCATTTATAAAAACGAATAAGTCTGCTGGTGAAACACTTTCATTGGCACCTATTAGTGGGGAAGTAAGGGAAATAGACTCAAGAATTAGTGCTTTTGAGACAGATGATCAACCCGTCCCCCCTGATGAAGATAAAGAAGGTAATGGAGGATCTGGCGGAGGATCAGGTACTCCTTCGAGCACTACTGTTTCAATTCCAATGCTTGCTTCACAAAATTTTGGCATGTGTCAATATTCTGAAAACAGCCTGTTCCAACAAGTATTCGGAAATACCGTTAAATGCAATGACTATCATGACAGTAAGCATAGAATCCAAACTAAAGTATGGAATGAGAACTATTTTCTTTTTGCGAGTATTGGGGTCTCAGCCAAATACCAAAAAAAGAGATTTATCGGTTGGTCAGAATCCGTTACAGCCGATGAAGTTAGATTGGGAATCAATCATGCTATTTATACATACAAATCACCACTGTCTCCACAAAATCCATTTGATCCGAATAGGGTTGTAGTAAACTACAAAGGCAAAGGTTACGACTTGCAAGGAAATGTCGTTCCAAAATTTCCAGTTAACCCTACTGCATGGCCTTACCCCCAAAATGCTACCATTGGAGAAATTGATATCGAGATTTTTGGGAATGAACTGTTTTACTCTTTAAGCGGAAAGGACGCTAATAAGTCGATCAATCAGTTACTGAGCTTGATTCGCTCAAATTACAAGGGGCTTTCAGGTGACAGAGATGATATTGCAACTGATTTAGAAAATGATAGGATTGGAGTCAATATTATAAAATTTTTACCTAATAAATTCAAAGTTGTAAGAGCTGACATACTTAAAAAACATGGTTCTCAGGTCAAGGAAAGTTTTGATTCAAATTTTCTTCTGACTCTTACAAATAACAGTAATGCGAACTTTAAGACGTTCACAGATCAATTTAACGCAAAAAAGTATCAAAATTTGGATATTGATATTTACGGTGCTGCCCTGAGAAATGGAGTGTGGAAAGGTAAACGTATAGTTGGAAAAATAGAATAAAGTTTTAATTTGAAAAAAAGTAAAAAAATTATAATAGTCGTTATGCTTATGTTTTGCATAATCCCAATTTTTTCACAGGAAACCCAAAACAACTCTCTTGAGAACTTATTCAGGTTAAATTTTTTAAGCCCAGGCTTAGGTTTCGATTGGGCTGTTTCTGATAAATCGCTAATTTCAACAGATTTAGGTATTGGTTATTCTGGGGCATTCGATGAAATTACATTGATTGAGAACAATGGCTTTCAATATGTCATAGCTCCTTTTATAGGTGTGCAATATAAGCTTATTTATAATAGGGATAAACGTATGAAGGAAGGAAAGCCTATAGCATTTAACTCAGGTAATTTTGTCTCTATTAGAGTCAGAGGTAGAGGAGCTTCAATAGCTGACAATGTAACAAGGACTGATGATGTTGATTTTTTAATAGGCCCTACATGGGGGCTTCAGCGGGCTTTCGGTAAATTGCATTTCCTTGTTGATGTTGGACCAACCTACTACTTTGACACACTCGGAAATAGTGGCTTTTTTCCTTTGAATATTCAAGTAAAACTTGGCTTAAATTTATCCAATAAAGAAGAAAAAGGGGGCTAATAATCAGCTCCCTTTTTTTATTTGATATTTTTTGTATTTGCTAATCAATTTTTTAGCCGCTAACAACATAGTGTTATGTGAGCTAGTAGAAATTGTTGGAATTACTCTATGTTTATTAGAATCATATCCTCTGTCTATTACTTTACCATAAACTTTTGAAGAGGATACTTCATGTCCGGTTTTAAGATCATATATTTTAATAGAAACGTATGCTTCGTTTGTTGCGTAGTAATCAGCAGAAGAAGATGGTAAAGAAAAGCCTCCTACATTTTCAGTTGTAATTTTGCCTCTTATGTTTATTAAGAAATCACAGCCTGCATCTTTATGAAGTTGTATAAGTTCTTTTTTTTCTAAATTAAACGCAATTTCGGGTGCAATTATTCTTGTAAGCCTTACATCATGTATTTCCAATAATGATTTTCCAAGAATTTCCCCAAATTGTTCTTTCGATTGATAATAAAGTTCTGCATCAAAAACTTTAGAATTGGATTTAGATCTATTTAATAGCCATTTACCATCACTAAAGTCTAAATGTTTTCCAGTTTCAAACATATAAGTATATTTTGGCGTATTGCAAGAAAAGAGCAAGAATAGAAATAGCATAAAAACAATAAGTGATTTTTCAAAAAGAAGTTGGTGCTTTTTAATTTTCATGGTTAAGTGTTTAATATGAATAAATCTATAAACATAATTCAAGCCACGAGCAATTTAATAAAAAAATAAGTTTATTAATAAATGTTCCAAAAAAACACTAAATATTGGGTAACTCTCTTTTTAAAAGTTAATCACTTTATCCAACGCATCATCCGTTTCTTTGTGCATAAAATTTTGTTGATAATTTACTGTAGTCGTAATTGAAGAATGACGATAAAGTTTCTGTAACATCTGAATAGGTATTTTATCGCCAGAGATATTGCCAAAACTATGCCGAGCAATATGCATGGATAGTTTTTTATCAATCTCTAATTTTCCTGCGACAATTTCTAGTCGTCGATTAAAATTACGTGTTACGGTTTTAACCCTTGTCGTTAAAGTTCTTTCGTCTTTAAAGTTTGTTGCTTTGAGTTCGGGGAATACCAAGTCATTTATATTTTGCTTTTCTTCTTTGTAACCATCTAAAAGAACTTGCGACTTGTCAGGTACTTTTAATGAAACAAGTTTTTTGTTTTTTCCCATACGATAATAAAGTCGTCCATCTTTAAAATCTGACCATCGTAATTTTAAAACATCCCCCACTCTTACTCCTGCAAAATAAAAACTGATTAGCCAAACATTGACAGCATGTTGTTGTGCAGAAGTAATACCGGTAACCTTCTCTAACGACTGAATCTCATCAAGGTTCAAACCAATCTTTTCGCTTTCTGGAATTTTAATTTGAACTTTGCCCCTTCCAAAGGGATAATCTCTACGGTCAATAATTGATTGTGATATGGCTAAATTGTAAATCGTTCTAATGAGAATCATATAATTGGCTATTGTTCTCTCAGAGCGCTTCTTCTCATACCTAAGATGATTTTGAAACTTTTCTAACAACGAAACATTCAAATCATTAAAATCAAGATGCTCTTTACCCAAAAAGGCTTTAAAGATATTCAACCGTCCAGCATCACTATCTTTTTGATGGAACTTCTTTCTCTTTTCTAAATTATTCAAATAGATTTTTGATATTGTAAAGAAGTCCGTGTTTTGCTCATTGACTATCTTCTTCTTAATATTTGAAACAGATTGTTTATTATCATTGGCTTTAACATCTAATACAACATCATGTGCTTCGCTTAATTTTTTAAGTAAAAAACTATTCATCCGCGTTGCATTTGGATGAGACTTTTTGATTACATTCTTTTCCGCATCCCAATCCTTTTGAAGCACATATTCACCTGTAAAAATATAACGTGTCTTTCTATTTTTCGTTACGCGAATAACAAGAGGAAAAGTGTTATCTTTTTTCTTATCATGCTTCCAAAGTATTACTTTTATCGATGCCCATAGGGTCTATTTAATAGAGTAAAGATAAAACTTGATTTTCATTCTACCTAAAACATTTTGTGGTTTACAATAGGTATTATTGGCTTTTATTGAACTTCAAAAACAAATAAATCACTCATTTTCAACTATTTAAACACAAAACATCATATTAGTCACTAAATTCATAACCCGGAGGTCGGGGGATCGTGCCCCCCTCTCGCTACAAGAAAAACCCAAGATTTTATCTTGGGTTTTTTATTTGGATACAACATAGGTACAACAATTAAGATTTTTACTATACTCTATTTTTCTTTCTAATATCTCATATAAAGCTAAACCTCAACTATATGGTTTTAAGCGTTACAATTGTACAATCCAATCCATGTAGTTTTTCCACAAATTAGAGGGAAACATTGAATTTCTTTGACTTCTCTTAAAATGGTTTGTACACAATCTTTAATATAAAATCATATCATTAAATTTTAATCGGATTTTAGTAAATTTGAAAAAATATGCACAAATCTTTTGAATAAAACTATTTCTTGTTTTTTATCCATTCTCCTGTTATTTACAATAACACATTTTAGCCTCGCTCAAAATAAAAGTGGTTATTCAGAAGAAAACATCCTTTCAAAATCCTATATTTTAATCGATATAGAAAAAAACCCTTTTACATTCAAATTAGATTCTTTATTAAGTAATAGTAGTACACCCCTAGCTTTTGAAATATCAAAAACGACACATTTAAACCATTTAAAAAAGTATGTAAAACATAGAAAAGAGGTGGTTGTTATCACACAGCAAAATATCGATTCCCTTTTAGATGGCAACCTTTCAGTATTTCAAATTCCTCCTGATAAAATTGAAACGATTCACCTTAACTCTATAAACAACAGACTTGTCCAACCCATAAACACAAAAAAACTTACAAGAACTCATTTAAGTAGCACCAAACATTTGATAAATTTTTGGGATCAATATGGGAAACGCCCCAATTTCATTGAAATAAATAGTAATTTGCTTGTTAAAGCAGACAGTGTTGTTTCTTATTTAAATTCATTAAAAACGATATCTGGAACCATTAAAACAGATGCTGAATCATTGATAAATGATGTGAAGTTTATAAAATACAAATCATCAACAGCTGGTGGATATTTTAATTTTCCAATTATTAATGAAGATAGCCTTCCTATTTTAATTCCCTATAAAGCTGGCTATCATTTTTCGCCAGATATCATTCATACTACAGAAAAAAATTTAGAAAATCTCAAAAACTTTAAAGCGTTTCAATTAGACTTGAATTTTGGCTTATCGGATTATTATGTATTCGACCCAAAGTTTAAAAACAAATTGAATGATAACAGTAAAGGATTATTAATAAACAATGTAAAATTTAAGAAAGATTCAACTCGGGGAAACGTTGGTTTTTTTAAAAATGGAGGCTATATAGACACAGGAATAGAAAGTAAAAATTCTTTACGTAATAGTTTTACAATAAGTGCCTGGATAAAACCTACCTCTTTAGGAATAGACAACAGTATTTTAGGAAAAGGAGAAAGTTTTGCAGTAAAACTTCGCAATGGTTTTTTAACGTTTACCATGACCCGTATAAAAGATTATATTTCTAGAACATCGCCTATTCCTTTAAACAAATGGTCACATATTGCTTTAGTGCATTCACAAATAGACAACAGCTTATTTTTTTACGTCAATGGAAAACTAACCGAAAAAGTTGAATTAATTTCTGAATATGTGATGACCTCTGATTATAATATACATATTGGAACAAATTTATGGGAAGAGTTTTTTGAAGGTTATCTGGATGAAATTAAAATTTGGGAACGAGAACTAAACGAAAAAGAAGTATCAACGTTATTTAAAAGTAAAGCAGAAAATTCTCTAAATAATAAAATAACAGTAGGTCTTATTATTTTTGGTACTCTTTTAATAATAATATTTATTCTCTTCTTTAAACATAAATCTAAAAACCTAAAAAAGCATAACCATAAAAAGTATAGACAAGTAAAAAAGGAACAGCAGGTATTTGCTAAAGATCATGAAAATAGAGAAAATGAAAGTATTCTATGCTTCGGGAAACTAAAAATTCTAGACAAAGACGGGCAAGATATAGCTGAAAATTTTTCGCCTTTGCTTAAAAAGCTATTTATTGTCATATTATTACACAGTCACCAAAACAACAAAAAAGGCATCTCTACAAAACAACTTACAGAGTTTTTATGGCCAGGAATGAGTCCTCAAAAAGCAAAAAACACACGAGGTACAAATACTAATAATTTACGTTCAAGGCTAAGAAGCTGTCCAGGAATCAATCTCGTTTTTAAAGATAAATTTTGGTTTATTGAATTATCTGAAAATTGTTATTATGATTATTTAATTATTCAAAATTACTTAGATGATTTTTTAATAAATGAGTTTTCAGTTAAAGAATTAGAAGACATACTGCCTACATTTCTAACTATTTTAAAAACAGGGCGATTATTCTCAGGCTCAAGTGAATCTTGGTTAGATCCATTTATTGAGAAATTCAGCAATCAAATTATAGAGCAATGCTTAGATTTTATAGAAATATTAGACAAAGAAAAACATTGTAATTTACTATTGCTTTTAACAGATGTTATTTGTATTTACGATGACTTAAATGAAAAAGCACATAGCCTAAAGCTTCAATTATTAATTCAACAAGGAAAATTGAGCCTGGCCTATAAAGCGTATGACAATTTTGTGAAACTTTATTACAAAATATATAAAGAAACCTATGCCGTTTCTTTTGAAGATATGACTTCTAGCTAATTTTTTTCCGAATATTTAAAAACATATTGTTTTTATACCTCCAATTTTTAGCATTTTAAGAAATAATATTTTTTAGTACCCCTTTTGTTACCCTTTATTTTACACGACCTCCCATTTCTTTGTTACAAGAATAAAATAAAGTCAATCATAGAAAATTATAACTTATGGAAAAAAAAGGGTCAAATCGTAGAGACTTTGTAAAAAAATCGTTGGTAATAGCAGCTGGAATAAGTATTATTCCAAGACATGTTATGGGAGGAACTAATTTTTTAGCCCCAAGTGACCAGCTTACCAAAGCCGTTATTGGTGTTGGTGGCATGGGACAAGGTCATTTAAATTATGAAGGCACAAAACTTTTGGCTATTTGTGATGCAGATGGTAATCACTTAGCAAATACACTTAAAAAAGTTGGTAGTGATGTAAAAGGTTATAGAGATTTTAGAGAAGTATTACAAAGACCTGATATAGATATAATTCATATAGCAACACCACCTCACTGGCATGGTATAATGTCTGTAATGGCTGCGGAAGCAGGAAAAGATGTATGGTGCGAAAAACCTATGACTCGTACTATAGGTGAAGGAAAAAGAGTTATGGAAGCCATGAAAGTACACGGAAGTATGTTCAGATTAAATACATGGTTTCGTTTTAAAGACAACTTTTACGGCATGAATACGCCCGTTAAAAATCTAAAAAAGGCAGTTGATAGTGGTGCATTAGGTTGGCCTTTAAAAGTAACCATTAGTGGTATAACTGGGTTTAACTGGAAATTTTATTGGGTAGGAAAAGAAAATTTGCAGCCACAAACTATTCCCGAACATTTAGATTATAACATGTGGCTAGGTCCAGCTCCCGAAAAAGCATACAATTCGCATAGAGTACATGCCACATTTAGAGGTTATTGGGATTATGATGGAGGTGGATTAGGAGATATGGGACAACATTATATAGACCCTGTTCAGTATTTTCTTGGAAAAGACAATACAAGTCCCATAAAAGTAGAAGTAGATGCACCACAACAACATTACGATGCTATTGGTACATGGAGAAAAATAGTGTATACCTATGCGGATGGATGCCAGATTATTTTAGATGGAAAAAATAGTGATAAAAATGCTGCTTATATAGAAGGGCCTGACGGGAAAATTTACAACGGGTTCAAATCGACTATCCCAAATTTAAAAGAAATGATTGATACGATGCCTGACCCCGAAGAACAAATTATGAATTTTTCAGAATCTGTCCGAACACGTAAAAAGTTTGCATTGAATGAAGAAAATGGACATCATTCCTGTACTATCGTTAATATGGGAATTATTGCCTTGCGATTAGGAAGAACTTTAGAATTTGACCCGGTAAAACAAGAATTTATAAATGATGATGAAGCCAATAGATTAATAAACCAACCTATGCGAGAAGCATGGAGAATATAGATTTTGTCTAAGAAATCAACTTAATTTTATTCATGTGAAAAATAATAAGATCTATAATATACCAGCACTAATTTTTATTTTAGTGTTGTCTCTCTTTTCTTGTAAAGAAGAACCAGAGAAAAAACAAGAGCGACCAAATATATTGTTTATTATGTCTGATGATCATGCGTATCAGGCAATCAGTGCTTATAGTAATAAACTAATAGAAACACCACATATAGACAGAATAGCAAATGAAGGTATGTTATTTACTAATGCTTGTGTAACCAATTCTATTTGTGCGCCTTCCAGAGCAACTATTCTTACAGGAAAGCATACGCACATAAATGGTAAAATAGATAATTTAACGCCATTTGATACTACTCAAGTTACCTTTCCTCAATTATTTCAAAAAGCAGGGTATCAAACGGCCATGTTTGGTAAGTTGCATTTTGGAAACAATCCTAAAGGTGTGGATGACTTTATGATTCTTCCCGGGCAAGGTGATTACATTAATCCAAGGTTTATTACTAAAGAAGGAGATACAACCATAACGGGATATGTAACAGATATCATAACAGATATGTCCATCAATTGGTTGGATAAAAAGCGTGATCCGGAAAAGCCTTTTTTAATGATGTATTTGCATAAAGCGCCACATCGTTCGTGGTGGCCTAGTCCTGAAAAATTTAAAGAATTTACCAAAAAAGAGTTTCCAGAACCATCAACACTATTTGATGATTATGAAAATAGGGGTACGGCAGCCAAAACAGCTGAGATGAATATATTAACCCATATGATGTATAGTCATGATTCTAAAATAAAACCAGAAACTATAGCAGAAATGGGTAATGTACAACCAGAGGTTCCAGATTTAAAAAGAGGACTGTACGCTTCTTATGGGAGAGCAAACTCTTTACAACGTTCTCAATATGGTCCCATTTTAGACTCAATAAACCATTTTTTTAAAGAAAATTGGCCGACAATGACATCAAAAGAAAAGATGAAATGGAAATATCAAAGATATATGCAGGATTACTTAGCTTGTATTTCCTCAGTAGATGATAATGTAGGACGGGTATTGAATTATTTAGATGACAACAAACTTGCAGAAAACACTATAGTGATATATACTTCCGATCAAGGTTTCTATTTGGGAGAGCATGGTTGGTTTGATAAACGATTTATATATGACGAATCTTTTAAAACACCATTACTAATTAGATGGCCACATAAGATTCATGCAGGAACTACCAATGATGACATGGTACAAAACCTTGATTTTGCTCAAACATTTTTAGAAGCTGCAAATATTAAAGCACCCGAAGATATGCAAGGAGAAAGCCTGATGCCTCTTCTGAGAGGTATAGATGATAAATGGACTAGAGAATCTGTTTATTACCATTATTATGAATACCCAGGTGAGCATGCTGTAAAAAGACACTATGGAATTGTTACTAAAGCATATAAGCTAGTTCACTTTTATCATGATGTTGATGAGTGGGAATTGTATGATCGTAAAAAAGATTCACAAGAAATGAAAAATGTTTATGAGGATCCTGCATACGCAGACATTGTAAAAACATTAAAAATAAAATTAACAGAATTAAGGATAAAATATAAAGATTCGAAAGCTTTGGATCAAAAATATATCGAACAATAGAAATCCTATAAAAAGTAAATTTAATTATGAAAAAATATTATAGAATTGTACAATTATTTATAATAATAGTTGGATTAACCACATCGATACAAGCACAACAGCATAGAACACTAGAAACCAAAGTAGCCGATATTTTAGCTCAGTACCCTGCTAAGAGTAATGAACATGCAGATCAACTTTCTCAAAAAATAATTGATCTTGGGCCATCAGGAGTAGTTCAATTTACAGACATGCTGATCCCTCAAGGACAAGGTGATGATACGCAGACCCGTTATGCTTTAGAAAGTTTAGCTCAATATTGTGCAGCTCCAGAGCACAACACAGGTAGAGCTCTTGTAGAAAAAGCATTTTTAAAAGCTATCGTAAGAGTTAAAAACAATGAGGTAAAAACGTTTTTAATAAGAAGGCTAAATTATTGTGCTACGGATGTAAGTACAGTGTTAATGAGTAGTCTTTTGTCTAATGACAAACTATATGCTCCAGTAATCGGTGTTTTAACAAGCATTGATTCAGAAAAAGCAGGAAGTGTTTTATTAAAAGCTATTCATCATAAAAATGCACAAAAAGAAATCATCAAAGCACTTGGGGTTTTAAAGTATCGTGGGGCCTTGGCTGAACTAACAAAATTAGCGGCTTCTACTGATAAAGAAATTCAAAAAGAAGCCTTATATACTCTAAGTAAAATAGGAGCTCCGCAATCAAAAAGCATCCTTTTTGAGGCAGCTGAAAAAGCACATTTTGCAATATCAAATGATGATGCTACTATAGCTTATATTGAATACGCTAGAAATTTAGGGATCAATGGAAATAAAGGTTTATGTAAAGAAGTGTGTTATGACATTATAGAAAATACAACTTCAGAAAATCAATGGCATGTTCGTTCAGCTGCCTATAGTATTCTTCGAGACCATTTTGGAAATGAAATTACGAAAGCCTTATTAAAAGAAGCTACAAACACAACAAACAAAAAATACCGCAAAGCTATTTTTAATGAAGCCAATAAAGGGATGACTTCAAAGGAAATAAAACCTTGGTTAAAAGTTTTGAAAAAGCTAACAAATGAAGGAAAAGCACAATTACTAAACTCATTGGCTCACAGAAAAGAAGAAGATGTTTTAACAAAAGGAATCCTTCCTGCATTAGAAAGTAAAAATGAAGCTTTAAGAATAGAAGCCATAAAAGTTTTAGCTATAAATCAAAACGAAAAAGCGGTACCTGTATTAGAAAGGCTATTAAAAAATGAGCATTCTAAAGAAGAACTTCAAGCTCTATATCATGCTTTGCAGAGAACAATTAATGCAAAAGACACAGATGTACTAGTAGCTAATTTTAGTACTTTTCCAAAAGCCTCAAAAAAGGTAGTATTGGAATTGTTGAGAGATAAAAGAGCTACACAACATTTCGATTTTGTATCAAAACTAGCAGCCCAATCAAATAACGAATTACAAGAAGTAGCATACCGTACAATTCCTAGTATTTCAACGGCTAAAGACGTACAACAATTAATTGCCATGCTTGAAGTTACTGATAAGAAAGCATATATTGAGAAGCTTCAAACCGCCTTGTCTTTTGTTATTTCTAAAAACAATAATAAGGGAAGTGATCAACTCATAGCGGCCTTCAAATCTGGAATTTCCAAAGAAAAGTTGTTACCCATTTTTCCTGTACTTAATTCTAAAGAAGGATTAAAACTTATTAAGGACGCATTGAAAAGTTCTGATATAGCAACTAAAAAAGCGGCAACTAACGCACTATTGCTATGGAAAAGTGACGATGTATTACCATATTTATACGATTTTATCCGTGAAGGAAATGGAAATATAGAAAAAGTATTTACCGCATATCTTTCAAAAATAAATGGCTCAACTGCACCAGAAGACCAAAAATTATTATGGATTCGAAAATTGACTTCTTATGCAAAAACGAATAACCAAACAAGTCAGCTTATTCAAACAGCTGGTAAAGTAAAAACGTTCCTGTCATTGGTATTTGTATCTAACTATATCGATAAGGAAGTCTTTTCTCAAACAGCCATGCAATCGGCCATTTCAATATTATTACCTAAACCGGGAGAGAAAAATAAATTTTCAGGAGATTTTGTTAGAGGAGTCGTTGAAAAAATAATTAAAGGTTTAAAAGGAAATGATAGTCAGTATATCAAAATTGATTTAAAGGAATTTTTAAGCAAGATGCCTAATGATGAAGGCTATGTTTCTCTTTTTAATGGAAAAGATCTTTCTGGATGGGAAGGCTTAGTTAAAAATCCGATAGCAAGAGCAAAAATGAGTAAACATGCGTTAGCTAAAGCTCAAAAAACAGCAAATGCGCAAATGCTTAGAGATTGGTTTGTTAAGGATGGTATTATAGGGTTTAAAGGTGAAGGTTATAACAATATTTGTACGATTAAAGATTATGGTGATTTTGAAATGTTGGTAGACTGGAAAATTACCAATGGAGGCGATAGTGGCATTTACTTAAGAGGAACGCCGCAAGTACAAATATGGGATATAGCTAGAACCAATGTAGGAGCACAAGTAGGTAGCGGTGGCTTATACAACAATCAAAAAAATGAAAAAACACCATTAACAGTGGCTGACAATCCTATTGGTGAATGGAATACATTCCGTATTAAAATGGTTGGAGATCGTGTTACCGTACATTTAAATGGCATATTAGTTACCGATAATGTGGTATTAGAAAATTATTGGGATAGAAAGCTACCCATTTTCACAAAAGAAGCCATTGAATTGCAAGCACACGGTGAAGATTTAGGGTTTAGAAATGTTTATGTACGCGAAATACATTCTGGTGATTCTGGATTAACAGAAGAAGAAAAAAAAGATGGTTTTACTTCTCTACTAAATGGTGAGAATTTGGACTACTGGATTGGAAATAAAACAGATTATCTAATTGAAGATGGTGTGTTGGCAGTACGCCCAAAAAATGGAGGACATGGAAATTTGTATACAGCAAAAGAATACAGTGATTTTATATTCCGCTTCGAATTTCAATTAACTCCTGGAGCAAACAACGGTTTAGGTATTCATGCGCCATTAAAAGGTGATGTTGCTTATGTTGGAAAAGAACTGCAAATTTTAGACAACACCGCTCCTATTTACAAAAACCTAAAACCTTACCAGTATCATGGTTCTGTATATGGTATTATAGCAGCAAAAAGAGGTGCTTTAAAGCCTATCGGTCAATGGAATTCTCAGGAAGTAATAGTTAAAGGTGATAATATAAAAATCACATTAAATGGCACTATTATTGTAGATGGAAATATAAAAGAGGCTGCTAAGAATGGAACTGCAGACCACCAAGATCATCCAGGTTTAAAAAGAAATAAAGGGCATATCGCCTTTTTGGGTCATGGTTCTGAATTACAGTTTAGAAAAATAAGAATTAAAGATTTAGGTAAATAATTTTTGGTGAATGAATGAAGTAAAGGAGTATGCAGAAACTTATGATGCCATCGTTATAGGTACTGGAGTTTCTGGAGGTTGGGCTGCCAAAGAATTGTGCGAACAAGGATTAAAAACGCTCGTTTTAGAGCGTGGTAGGATGGTTAAACATATCCAGGATTATCCAACCTTAAATAAGAATTCTTGGGACTATAAATATCGCGGATTGGTAAATCATAAAGATTTAAAACAACAAGAAAAACAAAACAGAACAGGTTATACTATAAGAGCCGAAAGTAAGCATTGGTTTGTAAATGATTTACAACATCCTTACAATGAAGAAAAAAGATTTGATTGGATACGAGGCTATCATGTAGGAGGACGTTCCATTACTTGGGGAAGACAAACCTTACGGTTAAGTGATTTGGATTTTGAAGCCAATAAAAAAGAAGACATTGCTGTCGATTGGCCTATTCGTTATAAAGACTTGGCTCCTTGGTATGATAAAGTAGAAAAGTTTATTGGTGTTTGTGGTGAAAAATTAGGTTTGCCACATTTGCCAGATGGTATTTTTTCACCTCCCATGGAATTAAATTGTGTGGAGCAAGAATTCAGAAATCAGATCGAACAAAATTACACCAATAGACACTTAATTATGGGTAGGTTTGCTCACTTAACTGGAAATACAGAACATGAAGGGAGGAGCAATTGTCAATACAGAAATCAATGTATTAGAGGCTGTGCATATGGTGGCTATTTCAGTAGTAATTCCTCTACACTACCAGCAGCTTCAAAAACGGGTAACATGACTTTGAGACCACACTCGATCGTCCACAAAATCCTATACGATGATACTAAAAAAATAGCAACAGGTATAGAAGTTATTGATGCCATAACCCATAAAAAAATGACGTTCTCGGCAAAAGTTATTTTTTGTTGTGCTTCTACTGTTGCCAGTACAGCCATATTATTGAATTCTACATCGAAGCGATTTCCTAATGGTTTGGGTAATGATAGTGGAGAGCTGGGACACAATTTAATGGATCATCATTTTAAGGTAGGTGCCACAGCAACTGTTGAAGGTTTTGATAATAAATTTTATGAAGGACAAAGACCCACAAGTTTTCATATCCCTCGATTTAGAAATCTTGGAGATAAAAACACGCAACAACGCTATTTAAGAGGTTTTGGTTTTCAAGGAAGTGCTAGCAGAAGCAATTGGCAAAGAGCCATAAAAGAACTATCTTTTGGAGAAGAATTAAAAGAAGAACTATTTAAACCGGGTCCATGGAAAATAGGAATGACAGGTTTTGGGGAGTGCTTACCATATCATGAAAATAAGATGTATTTAGATACGGAAAAAAAAGACGAATGGGGCATTCCTACGGTTACGTTTGATTGTGAGTTTAAAGAAAATGAAAAGCTCATGCGGGAAGATATACAAAAAGAAGCTGTAAAAATGCTTAAAGAAGCAGGATTTAAAAATGTAAAAGGATATGATAATCCTTGTTTTCCTGGTCATGGAATCCATGAAATGGGCACTGCCAGAATGGGTCATAATCCTAAAACTTCTGTTTTAAATAAAAACAATCAAATACACACAGTACCCAATGTATATGTTACCGATGGAGCCTGTATGACCTCATCTGCCTATCAGAACCCTTCTCTAACTTATATGGCACTAACAGCGCGTGCAGTAAAACATGCCGTACTGCAATTAAAAAGCAGAACATTTGATTAGACTAAAACTATAATAGTAAAATGAAAAACAGATTAGCCTTCCTAATTTCCTTTTTGGCAAGTACATGCTTATTAAATGCTCAAGTACAAGAAAAAATGAATGTTTTATTTATAATAGCAGATGATTTAACAACTACGGCTGTTTCCTGTTATGAAAATGGTGTTTCCAGAACGCCTCATATAGATAAAATTGCAAAAGAAGGCATTCAATATACCAAAGCCTATTGCCAATATCCCGTATGTGGTCCTTCCAGAGCCTCCCTAATGTCCGGTTATTACCCAAGTGCTACTCAAACTTATGGGTATGTTAGCGGAAGAGAAAATATAGGTGATAAACGTCATACACTACCTCAAATATTCAAGAAAAATGATTATTTCACAGCAAGAGTTAGCAAGATTTATCATATGGGAGTTCCTATAGATATTGAAATGGGAACAGACGGAACCGATGATATCGCCTCATGGAATGAAAGATATAATAGTCAAGGTCCCGAATGGAAAGCTAAAGGTGAAGGTGAACTGGTACAGGGAAATCCTGATGGCACCAAACCTATTAGAGGGGGAAATGTCATGACCATTGTTAAAGCCGATGGTGATGATATGTTACATTCTGATGGAAAAACAGCAGCCAAAGCCTCAGAATTGATACGCAAACATAAAAACACTCCATTTTTTCTAGCTGTAGGTTTTGTGCGCCCTCATGTTCCTTTTGTAGCCCCAAAAAGCTATTTCGAACCATATCCTTCTCAAGAAATAAAATTACCTTATAATTTTGATGGAGACTGGAACGATATTCCAAAAAAAGGAATCAATTATGTAAATAGTGTAAAAGATCAAATAACAAACCCCCAGAAAAAAAAGGCCATTGCCGCATACTATGCATCAGTTGCTTATATGGATAAACAAGTAGGTAAAATAATGAAAACCTTAAAAGAGGAAGGTTTAGAAGATAACACGATTGTTATTTTTACTTCGGACCATGGTTTTCATTTGGGAGAACATGAATTTTGGATGAAAGTTAGCTTAAAAGAAGAATCTGCACGAGTCCCTTTAATTATAAAAGTCCCTGGTAAATCTCCTCAAGTTTGTCATTCTTTTGTTGAGCTAATCGATTTATATCCTACGCTTTCAGAATTAGCAAAATTACCCTACTCAAAGCATGTACAAGGAAAAAGTTTAGTCAAAACAATAAACAATCCTAAACATAAAGTACGCGATATGGCTTTTTCTGTGACTCAAGGAGGTAAAACGTTTTTATTAAGAACAAAAAAATGGGCATATATTCAGTATAATGAAGATGCATCAGAAGGTATTGAACTATTTGATATGGAAACCGACCCGAAGCAATATCATAATTTGGCTAAACTTCCTCAATACGAAAAAGAGGTAGCATATTTTAAACAAAAATTAAAGCAAAAATTAAAAGATGTTAGAAATAATGATTTAGGAATCAACTATAAAATCAAAAAGCTTTAATCACTTGAATAAACAGTAAAAATGGATAGAAGACGTTTATTAAAAATAATGGGAGCATCAGTTGGGTATACAATGGCTACACCCGCACTACTCCATCTGCTAAGTTCCTGTGAATCTAAAACCGGAACAGGTTGGAAACCTATATTTTTAAATACAACACAAGCCTTTGTTGTGGAGCAATTGTCTGATATTATTTTACCTAAAGGGGAAAATATAGGGGCATTAGAAGTGAATACACCACAATTTATAGATCTTCTTTTAAAGAATGTCGTTTCAAAAAAAGAGCAAAACCTTTTTTTAAGAGGTGGTCGCATTTTTCAAAATAAATTTCAAGAACGGTTTGATAAAAGCGTTGAAAAAGGAACAAGAAAAAATTTTGAGGACATGTTAAGTCATTATTTCAAAAAAAACATTTCAGAACAAAAAGAAATACTAGAATTTATAGAAAAAAAAGAAGATAAAATTGATGATAATAATCAATATCTCATATATCATTTTTTAATAGCAATCAGAAAATTCACCCTCTTAGCCTATTATACCTCAAAAGAAATTGAACCTAAAATTTTTAACGCGCCTTCTTTCTCTTATCAACCTTGTAATACTTTATAAAAAAACAAATTACATAGGCTTTCTAGACCTCCTCATTTTTATTCTAATAAAACTAAGGTTTTCTATTTTATAGATCAATGAAGCGGTTTAAACTTTTTCAATATTTAATTAACTTTTTTGTAATAGTAGTTCCAAAGTTTTTACTAGTAATTTTAATAAAGTAAGCGCCTTTACTTAATTGGTTTAAACCTATCGGTATTTCAACTTTATCATTTTTACTTACTACATTTTTATTGTAAATAATTCTTCCGTTTAAATCGAATAGTACAATATCTAACGTGTCATTATTGTAATTTAATGGCACTTTTACGTTAATAGTTTCATTAAATGGATTGGGTGTTATAGATACATTTTCAAGGTTGAAGCTATTAGCACTTAAAGTTGTTTGAGCCGTTCCATCACAATCTTCATCAATAGCATTATCAGGAATTTCGGTGGCGTCTGGATTAATCCCAATATCAGAATCATCACAATCGGTTACTGGTAATACGGTTGCGGTATAACCTACTCCTGGGCTGGTACAGCTTTGAGTGGTAGATATTGCATAATTATCACCATCTGAGTCTAAATACCAAGTTGTACTAAGATCTTGAATTTGTACAGGTGTCAAAACAATATCATAAACTGCAAATGCATCCATTTTACCAGTAAAATAAGCATCTGAAGAATTTTGAAAACTATCATTTCCACTTAATTTCCCTCCAATACCACCATAACTAAAATGACTAGTTATTGAAGAAGGTGCACTATTACTATTTGCTACCTCACTACCATCTATATATAAAGTATGTTTTGTATTGGTGCCATCATATACTAATGCTATGTGGTGCCAATCACCATCTGATGGAAATGCCGCACTTAAGCTAGTAGAAACTGAAGAAGATTCTCTAACAATAGATTCTAAATCACTTCCATTTAATCTTATGGCTATACCAATATTTTGGCCACCTTCATCAAATATATCTTGAATTCCTATTAAATGAGTTGGCTTCATCCAGGCTGCAATACTTCTTGAACTTGTCGATGCATTTAAAAAACTATCAGGAGAGCTAGAATTAGTTGCATATTGAATAGCTTCCGTTCCATTAAACACTACAGACCGGTCTCCTTCTTTAAAATCTGAAATATCATATGTAATTCCAGTAGATGTTAAAGCCGTTGGGTTATGTGCATTTCCAGAAGCATCATCCGCATTACTTGCTAGATCAAAATCCCAATAGGCTTCATATCCGCTTGTTGGTTGACAACCAGCAGTTGAATTGGCAACAACTAAACACGAGGCATTTTGAATTAGTGAAGTAGATAACGCTGTATTATAAACAGAAAATGCATCCATTTTACCTGAAAAATAGCTATCTGCTGAAACACTAAAACTATCCCAACTACCAATCACTCCTCCAATACCACCTCCCGTAGTATTATGAGAACCAATAGAGCTTGGTGCTGAACTATTTGTAGCTACTTCAACACCGTCAATATATAGTTTGTGGCTCGTAATCGATCCATCATATACTAAAGCGACATGATGCCAATCGCCATCAGACGGAAAAGCGGCACTCAAACTATTTGAAATTATTGAAGACTCTCTTACTATGGACTCTAAATCTGAACCATTAAGGCGCATTGCTATCCCTACCGTATTACCTCCTTCATCAAATATTTCTTGAATTCCTGACAAGTTAGTAGGTTTTATCCATACTGAAACTGTTCGAGCAGTTGTTATTTCAGATAAAAATGTAGCACTACTATAGTTTATATCAACCGTTCCATCAAATATGACTGATTGATCTCCTTCTTTAAAATCTATAGTATCATAGGTTAATGTACCATTAACGGGGTTTGGATCATGTCCATTTCCAGAAGCGTCATTAGCATCACTAACGGAATCGAAATCCCAATAAGCTTCATATCCTGCTACTGCCTGACAACCATCTGTTGAATTTGAACCACTTCCAGAAGTACTAATTATATAAGGTAAAGGAACTGTTAGTCCATTACTTCTGTAAGTTGGTAAAGGAGCAGATATATTTATTAAATGATTTCGTAAATCAGTACTCATATCATTACCAATAATTAATGTAGCTGAATCTGGGCTACCTGCTAATAAATTAGTAGTTTCACTTATATCATTTATTAAGTGATACAATTCATAAGATTCTGTTTCATAATTATAAATTAATTTATAATCTCCTTTTCTAATAATAGAAACGGGTCTGGCATCACGATTTGAATCTATAAGATACCCTGGATAATGCCAGTATAAGGCATCTCTACCTAAAGCAGTCCCGTTAGTTAGCATTTGCCAATGACTTACGCCATCAATATCATAACTAGCTGGTAAAGTACCACCGGCAACTTCTACAAATGTTGGATATATATCAAACCCAATAATAGGCGTTGTATTAATGGTTCCTTTATTTGCTAACCATGGTGCTTCAGACCATACAATACTAACGGATCTGATCCCGCCTTCGTACCATTCTCCTTTCATGCCCCTTAAAGGACCAGCATCATCACTATGAACTGCCCCTCCATTATCTGAAATAAAATAAACTAAGGTATTTGCCGATAACATTTGCCCTGGGTTTCTAGGGTCTGCTGTCGTTTTTAAATAATCTATTAATCTACCTATGGTCTGATCCATACCTTCAGCTAAAGCTGCTTGTCCAGGTTTTCTATCATGCCCCATGGAGCTTGGATCACTAATAGCTTTTGCATTATATTTCGCCCTTAAATCTGGTCGTGCATCACTTGGGTTAAATGGACCATGTATAGCAAAATTGCTAAAATGCATGAAAAAAGGACTGTTAATATTTGCATCGATAAAATCCATAGCTGCATCTGCCATCGCATCGGTAACATGTTTTGCTGTGCCCTCTAAAGAATTATCTCCAGCCAACATTAAAGATTCTGCTGCGGTATAAGGATCTGCATACGGATCTAATTCAGGTCCAATACTGCTGCCAAAAGTATATGGAGCTCCACTGTTGGATGCAAAATAATTACCTGGGTTCCCTTTGGTTCCGCCTCCATAATTAACATCAAACCCCTGATCAGTTGCTGCATTATCAGTAACATTAGTTGCTTCATTTTCTCCAACATGGTATTTTCCTAAATGTACTGTTCTATAACCGGCTACCTTCATGGTTTCTGCTAAGGTTATAGCTGTAACAGGAAGTTCATCTATTCCGCTCGGCAACCCATTATCTGGACCAACAAGTAAGGTAGAATTCCCCCCTCTATTTAAATTATCAACAGCAAATATGTTATTTGTTGGCCGTGAAGCATATTGCCCACTTAAAAGTGCCGCTCTTGTTGGCGCACAGTTTGAGCCATTAACATAACCATAAGGAAAAGCTATACCTTCACTAGCTAATGTTTCCAGTCTAGGTGTTTCAAAAAAATCACTTGGGTTATTTAAATTAGTTAATCCTGTACTAACTTGAGACCACCCCATATCGTCTGCTATAATAACAATGACGTTTGGGGATTGAGAGTAAACTTTATTAACTACAATAGAAAATAACAGCAATAAATAAGTAGTTATTGTTTTCATAAATTTGGGAGTTAATAATTTATAGTCTTAACAAAAATAATGTATTTTATCGAATAAAAACATCATTTTATCGGTTTTTTATATAAATACTACATGCTATGTAAGAAATTAATCTAATTAAAAAAGCAAAAAGAGAAGGATTATATCCTTCTCTTTTTAATAAAAATTGCAATGCGTTTTTATCTTATTTTAATTCTTTACAACTCGCTTGCGAATGGTTTTTCCATCAATATTTATATTAATTAAATACTGACCACTTTCTAAATTCGAGGTTGGTATCTTAATTAATGT
Source organism: Flavivirga spongiicola (assembly GCF_030540825.1). Classification (NCBI taxonomy): domain Bacteria; kingdom Pseudomonadati; phylum Bacteroidota; class Flavobacteriia; order Flavobacteriales; family Flavobacteriaceae; genus Flavivirga; species Flavivirga spongiicola. Next base: position 775,919 of record NZ_JAUOEO010000002.1, on the reverse strand, counting down.
TTCTTTTGAATAATCCTCTTCGATAATCAATTGACCAAGCATATTGAATATCCGTATATTAGATTGAATATATTCAGCTTGGATTTTAATAATCAACTCCTCTTTAAACGGATTAGGATAAAGTATAGTTTCAATTTCTGTTAAATTAAGTTCCTCTTCGTCTATAGTTCCTATGTCTGTTTTTGTTTTATTAGAAGTTATTTTTGAAGATCCACCAGAACTACAACCACTAATAACAACATCATCTATATATACCCAATCTGAATTTCCAGAAGCATCAGCTCTAAACCTTAGCTGAGTAGTAGAAGTAAACGGACCAGAAATTATAACCTGATCTGTATAAAATTGATCATTTACAAATTCATCATCTCTATTCCATTCTTCTACTGTTGTAAAATTTCCACCGCCATCTGTAGATATTTGCAGCCAAAAGTCTTCATTACTATTATCCATACTTCTACAGTAATAGCCAAAATCAACAGTAATCTCTTCATAAATTGACAAATCTAAATTATCCGTAGTTGTAACAGATGTTGAAGTATTATCTCTTAACCTCACGCAATAAGTTCCGTTAGCATAGATCGCATCATTTGAACTTCTTCTACTATCTGACCCGCCATCATTCCAAATACCCCATCCAGATTCAAAGTTTTCGGAGTTAATAACAGAGTAAGAGCACCCTACTGAATTTACCGTTACAATAACATCGTCGATAGAACTACAGCCATTTTGGGTAACTGTGACTGTATATGTTGTTGTGGATGTTGGACTTACATTAATACTTGCTGTAGTCGCTCCAGTACTCCATAAATAGGTACCCCCTCCTGTGGCTGTCAAAGTAGTTGAATTTCCTTCATCAATGGTGACATCAGCCCCTGCATCTGCAACTGGTAAGGCATTTACTGTTACTATAACATCGTCATCATCTGATGTACTTCCATCTGAAACTGTAACTGTATATGTTGTAGTACTTGTTGGACTTACTGAAATACTTGCAGTAGTAGCTCCTGTATTCCATAAATAAGTGGTGCCGCCTGAAGCTGTCAAGGTAGTGCTATCGCCATCACAAATTGTAACATCTGGCCCTGCATTTGCAACTACAACTGGTGGTGCAGTACAAGCTGAATCATTAATTTCTGTTGCACCTAAGACCCCATTGTAAACTACAAAAGCATCCATTTTCCCTGTAAAAAAAGCATCAGTAGTATTTTTAAAACTATCCGTTCCACTGAGCCTTCCACCAATACCACCAAACCCTGTATGCGTTCCTATTGAGGATGGCGCAATTCCCGAAGCAACCTCAACACCATCAATATAAAGTCTTTGAATAACATTTCCGCCATCATATACTAAAGCAACGTGATGCCAATTACCATCATTTGGAAATGGAGAACTAATTTGTACAAAAGTTGTACCGCTATCTCTTACAACATATTCTAAATTACTCCCATTTAATCTCAAGGCTATACCAATAGATCCACCTCCTTCATCATATACATTTTGTAAACCAGTAAGATTAGTTGGTTTAACCCATACCATCATAGTTCTAGTTGTTGTAGCTGCATTTAAAAATGTTCCATCACTATACTGTATTTTTGTTGAACCATTAAAAACAGCAGATTGATCACCCTCTTTAAAATCTAAATTATCTCCGGTAATCACTCCAACTGTAGTTATTGGATTGTGTGAATTTCCAGAAGCATCTTCACTTATGGTTGCATTAGCTATATCAAAATCCCAATAAGCTTCATATCCACTTGTTGGTTGACAACCATCTGTAGAATTAGGAGTACCTCCATTAATATCAATTATATAAGGTAAAGGTACTGTTGTACCATTACTTCTGAATGTTGGTAAAGGCGCAGAAATATTTATCAAATGATTCTGCAAATCTGTGCTCAAGTCATTAGCAATAATTAATGTGGCTTGATCTGGACTACCAGCTAATAAGTTTGTTGTTTCGCTAATATCAGTAATCAAATTATACATCTCATAAGATGCTGTTTCGTAATTATGAATCAATTTATAATCCCCTTTTCTTATAACAGATACTGGTCGTTGGTCTCTATTTGAATCTATAAGATATCCAGGAAAATGCCAAAAAAGTGATTCTCTTGTCATTGCTGTACCATTGCTCAACATTTGCCATTGGCTTTCTCCATCAATATCATATCCACCAGGAAGAGATGCTCCTCCAATTTCTGCGATTGTTGGATACAAATCAAAAGCAAGAATAGGTGTATTATTTACTGTACCTTTATTAGCCAACCAGGGAGCTTCAGACCAAGCTATTGTCACAGAACGAATACCGCCTTCATACAATTCACCTTTCATTCCTTTTAAAGGACCATTATCATCAGTACCTATTGCACCACCATTATCTGATATAAAATATACTAAAGTGTTTTCAGATAACATTTTTCCTGGGTTTCTAGGATCCGCAGTAGTTTTTAAATAATTTACTAATCTACCAATAGTTTGATCCATACCTTCAGCAATAGCAGCTTGACCAATACTATTGTGTCCCATTTGGCTTGGTGTTTTAGCTTGATATTTAGTCACAAGATCTGGGCGAGCATTTCCAGTATCAAAAGGACCATGAATAGCAAAATTGCTAAAATGCATAAAAAAAGGTGTGCTTTTATTTATTTCCATCCAATCAATGGCAGCATCTGCCATAGCATCACTAACATGTTTTTTAGTTCCTTCTAATGCGTTATCTCCATTTACAGATAAAGAAATAGATTCTGCTGCGGTATATGGAGAAGCATATACATCTAATTCAGGTCCAATATTACTGTGAAAAGTATATGGAGCACTGCTAGAAGCAAAATAACTCCCTGGGGCTCCTTTTGTACCGCCACCATAATTAGTATCAAAACCTTGATCTGTAGCAGCATTATTTGTTGTGTTTGTACTTTCGTTTTCACCTACATGAAATTTTCCAAGATGAACTGTGGCATAACCTACAGTTTTCATTGTTTCTGCAATTGTAACAGCGCTTACTGGTAATTCATCAATGCCAGATGGTAATCCTTGTGAGGGTCCAATAAGCAAAGTACTACTACCTCCTCGATTTAAATTATCGACTGCCCAAATATTATTGTTCGGACGTGAAGCATATTGACCACTTAAAATAGCAGCTCGCGTAGGTGCACAATTGGCGCCATTGACATAAGCATATGGAAATGCAATGCCTTCCGATGCCAGTGTTTCCAAGGTTGGAGTTTCGTAGAAATCGCTTGGGTTGTTCAAATTTGTTAATCCCGTACTGACTTGTGACCAGCCCATATCGTCGGCAATGACGACAATGACATTAGGGGATTGAGAGGAGAGAAAATTAAAAAATAAAATAAATAGCAATAAACATAAACTTTTAATTGTTTTCATGTTTAAAAAGATTGGTTAGTATTTCAACAAGTTAGTATTTTTTTTCAACAAATAGCGAAAATTCAAACAGACTTATAAACATTATCCTACACTTACTAACAACTCAAAATCTTTTATAACTGTAAGCTATAGATTTTCAACACATTGCCCTTAAATTGCAAAGGATCAATACTATTATACTTCTTGTCTATTTACTAAATAAAATGAACTCTTTGCATTTAAAACATGTCAAAAAGGTTGATTATAAATAGAAAATTATACTGAAAACTACTTGTAATACTAAATTGAATTTAATCGAAAAGAATTCCCCGATGCTTGCGTCGGGGTTTCCACAGAAATTGTCATTCCCGTGAAATCGAAGATTCATGAATACAAAAATTTGAAATTAGTATCTATGAATAAAACGGGAATCTAAATAACAGAATTTTGGTTTTTGACCCTAAGGTCAAAATGAAACCAGCGAAATGCCCATGTGGCTTGCTCTGGGGATAGTTGGTTTCAAGAAATTCTTTATTTCCCATATTTTGTCTTTTTATTATATCGTAGCGATATTATGATGTGCAAAAAAACTTCATATCTAAAGACAAAAGCATGACTCTTCCCTTAAATAAAAATTCTGTAAATTAATTAATACACCAAAACTATTATTCTTTTCAAATTGGGTGGCTAATTTTTAAAACCGTCTCAAAACATAAAGCAAATATTACACATAAATAATACAAGTATTATATAGCAATAATATAAGTATTACAAAAATACAAAATGACACATAAAAACTTAAAAAACAGATATTTATATCAAAAAAGACAGAAAATACATTAAAAACACAATGCATTTCATCGATTATTTTTGCATTTCACGGAATATTGTAGTACGTTTGCTTCAAATATTTAGCCCCAAACTAAAATTCTAACCTCTTATGGAAAATTTCTCCTCATTCTCCAAGTACATCCTTTTTGGGCTATTTCTATGTTATAGCTTCACTGCTATTTCTCAAGATTTTAAGATACAGCATATACAAGATGATATTGGTAATACTGGCGGTACTAACACTAGTTTTACTGCTGTGTCTTCTACAAATAGCGCTTTTGCTTTAGCTAATAATAACCGTAAAACAAATGCGGGGAGCTCTGGAACCAGTAGTGCTTTTCAAGGAGATGATTTAGCAGGAGCCAGAAGACTTACAGCAACTGGCACATTAACTTATTACCGAGAATCTGGTTCAGATCCAGTAGCTGCTGGTATGCGTTTCAATACCTCTATATGGGAATATATTGGAACTGGTGGAGGTGCTAATGAAATGATTATAAGAGGAAGATATGCTATTCCTTTAAACGGAACAACAATTAGTGCAACCCAAGCATTAACTGGAGTCGTTAATGCAAATAAGTGTATCCCTTTTATTACAGGTATAATGAATAATGTGACATCACAAGGTGCAGATTCGGGTACGGCTATAGCTTACTTATCTAATGCTACAACGCTTAATGTTTTAAAAGGATCTAACGCAAATAATGTAACCGTATATATAACTGTTGTAGAATTTACGGGATCTAACTGGACAGTTCTTCATGGTGATTCTGGTAGTGTAAGTGCCGATACGGGTACCATTACCCTTAATGATAATGAAGATGGAAATTCTGGAACTAGCACATCTGTAAGTGATTGGTCTGAAGCCATTATCTTTAGTCACCATATTGGAGATACAGGTACAAATAATGTTAATGATGCAAGGTCAGATAACTGGCCTTTAATGGATCCTGGTTCAGATAATCAAAGTGTAGACTGGACATTTAATGGTGACCATAATTCTGCTGGTACAAACAGGCATTTCACTCATGTTTTAGTAAATTCAAATATTACTGTTGCACGATTTCAGGATACAAGTAGTACCGCAGATGAATCCACTATTGATATAACTTCTGCCGGGTTAACTGATCTAAGTCAAGCATTAATTGTTGGATCTTCCACTACAAGTGGTACCAGCGCATTTTATGCTAGAGGTTGGAGAAATTATTATTTCAACTCTTTAACTGAAGCCGCACACTGGTCTCACAGAAGTGGTAGCACCATGGCTCATGAAATCCAAATAGTTAATTTTGTTGCTCCTGCCCCAGTTCAAACGGAAGGACCAGGTGGTATTACCACTAACTTAGAATTATGGCTTAAAGCAGACTCTGGTGTTGAAGAGGCTGCCAGTGATAGTGCCGAAGATACAGACCCTGTATTAAATTGGTTGGATCATACCATAAACAATAATGATGCAATTCAATCCACAGGATTAAATAAGCCCATTTTTGCAGAAAACACTATTAACTTTAACCCCACGGTAGATTTTGATGGTACAAATCATGAAATGTCTGCTAGTGCTGCTACCAATTCTCAAATTACAATTTTTGCTGTTGCTGAAGGAGCATACAGCTCAACCAAAAGTTTAATAGATTTAGATAATGGTGCAAATGGGTCTGTTTACGTAGAACAAACTGCTGCAACAACTTTTCAAGGTAGCTATACTGATAGTGCTTCATCAACATCTGGTGTAGTGAGTAATGATTTAACTGCAACTACAAGCGGAACACCATATTTGATAAATTATAGACACCTTACTGGTGAAAAAAATAGATTGTTTATCAATGGTATTGTACAAACAGTACCAGGTGTTAACACGAATGCAAATACCCTTTCTGGAAACTTTACAGCTGGTATTGGAGCTAATCTTTCAACATCTTCAACTAGATGGAATGGTGGTATAGCAGAAATGATTGTATACAATTACAAAGTACCACAAGCAGATAGATGGAAAATAGAATCTTACCTAGCTATAAAATACGGTATTACTCTAGGTGTTAACGGAACATCTCAAGATTATGTAGATTCTGATAATAGAGTTATTTGGGATCAATCAGATAATGCCGGGTATAACTATAACGTAACTGGAATTGGACAAGATGACAAATCAGAATTAAACCAAAAACAATCTAAATCTATTAATACAACGGATGATATTACTATTGGGATTAAAGATATTGCTACGAACAATAGCACAAATACAAACGCCTTTTTTGCAGATAAAACATTCCTAATCTGGGGGCATGATAATGGTGCAACAACAGCAACTACAGATATTACTAAAGATTTTGGTGCTGGTACAGGAGTTACAGCCAATGTAAATGTCACACCTATAGTAAGAAAATGGAAAATGGTTGTTACAGATTCTATTCCAACTATAAAACTTTCTATTCCAGAATCTATGGTATCAGCCACCAATCCAGGCGGAGAGGAATATGTCATGATCGTTGCTGATGATGCTTTATTTACAACCAATGTTACATCGGCAACCATGGAAGATGTTGGCACCGAATTAGAAGTTGACTTTTATTTTGAAGGTACTAAGTATATTACATTTGGGTCTACTCCAGAAGTTGACCTAGGTTCTCGTTCCGTGTTTTTTGATGGTACAGACTCGTACATTACTGCTGGCGATGTAAATGACTTAGCTAATATGGATTATACCATTAGTGCATGGGTAAAACGTGATTCTATTAAATTTGATATCATTTCAAAGCGAAACTACTTTCACGAAGCCCCAGGGCCACCTTCTGAAACTTATACACATGGTTATTCGTTTAGAATAAACACAGATGGTAAATTTAGAATGGTATGGAGAGACCCCGAAGATTCTGCCAATAATGTCATGGAAACGTCTGCCATGATACCATCCAAAGAATGGCATCATATCGCAGCTACATACGATTCTGGCACCAATATGACCAATTTGTACATTGATGGTTATTTGGAAGATTCTGACAATACACTAAACGCCATGAATACACCCTCTGATGCTCATTTTATAATAGGAGCTGCTCATCACATAAAAAGACAGCAAAAAGCTAAAGGTAATGTGGATGAAGTACGTGTTTGGGATGTAACCCTTACCGGTGATCAGATTCGATACATTATGAATCAAGAAATTGAAGAAAATGGGGCACTAAATGCCGATGGAAAAGTTTTACCATTAGCTACCACAAAAAACGAAATAATGTCTATTCCCTGGAATAACTTAATTGCTTATTACCCAATGAGTATGATAGTTTTTGGCAGCATTAAAGATGAATCTAATAGCGGTAATGACGCATCGATGATAAATTATGATGGTATTGATGTGCAAACCGCTCCATTACCTTACAAAACAATTCAAAACGGTGACTGGGATGATTCGGCTACTTGGGAAAATGGAAATGTACAATATTTACCAGGAGTTGATTCTTATTTAGATGCACTGGAAACCATTGATTATAATATTGTTCAAATCGATCATAATGTAACTATGGACAATTCCGATAATTTACTCATTCCTGCATCGAGAAATGGTAACAGAACGCTATTAGGTTTAATTATTAATAGTGGTGAATTACAAATTGCCGGTAGTAATGCTACAAATACTGGTTATGCATTAACAGTTTCTCATTATTTAAAACTTGACGGTACCATTGATTTAGAAGGCGAATCACAGTTGATACAAACTGTAGATAGTGACTTAGACACCAGTAGTTCAGGATCATTAGAACGTGACCAACAAGGTACACGAGATTTATACACATATAATTATTGGTCGTCTCCTGTTGGAAGAACTAATACTTCAAACAATAATGTTAACTATACGCTTCCTGAAATACTCAATGACGGTTTAGATTCTGCCAACCCTCTTACTATTAATTTTTTAACATCTGGATATAATGGTACACCGGGGACTGTAGGAACTACTCCAATTGGAATTGCAGATTATTGGATATGGAAGTACGCTAATAGACCGACCGATAATTACCCTTCCTGGCAGCATATTAGAAGTAATGGTTTACTTAATATTGGTGAAGGTTTTACCATGAAAGGTGTTGAAGATACGGGAGGCCTTATAACACAAACCCAAAACTATGTGTTTAGTGGTAAACCAAATAATGGTGAAATCACTTTAAGCTTATCTGCTGGTAATGATTATTTAATTGGTAACCCATACCCTTCTGCTATTGATGCTAATGAATTTATACTAGATAATATTAGCGATGGTCTAGGTAGAGCAGCAAGCAATATTATTAATGGAACCCTTTATTTTTGGGATCATTTTGCTGTTGACTCACATCTTTTAAAAGAATATCAGGGAGGCTATGCCACATATACTCTTATAGGAACTACAGTTGCCATATCTAATGATACTAGAATTAATAATACTGGTGCATCAGGTACAAAAACACCGGGACAATACATTCCTGTAGGACAAGGCTTTTATGTTGTGGCAGATACTGGCGGCACTATAACATTTAAAAATAGTCAACGTACTTTCGTTACAGAAGCATCAGCTTCTTCTTCTTTTCTCAAACCTGGAAATACAAAAAAGCAAAAAAGCAAAACCCAAAAAGGAAAAATTGATAACAGACAAAAAATCAAGTTAATGTTTGATTCTCCAGATGGCTATCATCGTCAATTATTAGTTGGAGTTGATGAGCATACAACTAATGGATGTGATATTGGTTATGACGCGCCATTAATTGAAGACAATAAAGAAGACATGTTCTGGGTATTTTCAGATAATGAATATATTATTCAAGCTGTAAATAATTTTAATTTAGAACAAAAGCTACCAATGGGCATTAGAATTGGTAAAGAAGGTATTGCTTCTATTAAAATAGATGACCTAGAAAATATAAGCAATGATTTAGATATCTATTTAAATGATAAAGAATTAGATATTTATCACAACCTAAGAGATGGCAATTATGAAGTATACTTACCAGTTGGAAATCATTTAGATCGTTTTGAAATCACTTTTTCAAATGGTTCATCATCAAACTCGTTAGATGTTGATGATATTGAAGATACAGCACTTCAGGTATATTTCTCTAATGAAAAAGAAAGCATTATTGTTCATAATCCAACATTAAAAGACATAGAATCTATTGAAATGTTTAATATACTTGGTCAATCTTTATTACAGTTTGAGCCTAAAACTAATACCAACTATATAGAATATAACGTAAGCCAAATTAAAACAGGAAGTTATATATTGAAAATAGAAACTAAAGATGGAAAAATATCCAAAAAAGTATTAGTTAAATAATAGTTTCCCTTTGGTTAATTATTAGTAAAATTTATCAATTCATTTAAAATAGAAAACAGATTAATAGTCGTTTTCGTATCAACAATTCTATATTTTTATTTGATAGCAAATGTTAAAAATACACACTTCATCGTGTTTTTATGCGTTTTATCGTGTTTTATTAAAAATAAAATGTATATTAGCTTCATAAATAATTTACTATGAAATATTTATAAACAAATATTTAGTCTCAAACTAAATGAACCTATTTCTAAAAAAGTATTGAAAAAAAGAGTTAGTTGAGTTAGTTTTATTTGAGTTAGTCACTTGAACCCCAAATCTGTTTTTTACTTAACTATACTTTGAGTCCTAAATTAATTTTTAGGACTCATTTTTATTTTACAAGATTGATTAACGCATCCAGAGGCACTTTATGTTGCTCTCCAGAATTCATATTTTTTAATGTATACGTGTTTGAACTTACTTCCTCCTCTCCTACTAAAACAACGAACGGAATAGCACGCTTATTCGCATGATTCATTTGCTTTTTCATTTTAGCAGCATCTGGGTATAATTCGGATTTTATGCCTTGTAATCGTAATTCATTAATAGCTTTTAAACTAAACAAAGCTTCTTTATCACCAAAGTTTATAAAAAGTACCTCAACATTTTTATTGACTGCTTCTGGGAACAAATCCAATTCGTCAAGAACTAAATAAATTCTATCTAAACCAAAACTAATCCCTACACCACTCACATTTTTCATTCCAAAAATGCCCGTTAGGTCGTCATAGCGACCACCACCGCCAATGGAGCCCATTTTCACATTTTTCGGTGTTGACACTTCAAAAATAGCACCTGTGTAATAGTTTAGTCCACGTGCCAGCGTTACATCCAATTGCAAAGTTGCAGTAGATAATCCTAATTCTGAAATCGCTGTATCTATAAATGCTAATTCTTCAATACCCTTTTTTCCTTCTTCGGAAGTACCAAGAATACTTTTTAAACTATCAATTTGAGACTCGAAAGACCCTGATAAAGTAAATAAGGGTTGAAGTTTAGCAATACCTTCTTCAGAAATACCTTTGCTTAGCATTTCTGCTTTGACCTTCTCCTCTCCTATTTTATCTAATTTGTCTAACGCAACGGTAAAATCTATTAATTTATCTGAAGCTCCTATAACTTCGGCTATTCCAGAAAGTATCTTTCTATTATTTATTTTGATGATAACACCTTCAAGTTTTAAAGCTGAAAAAACATTATCATACAATTGAATAAACTCTACCTCTTGCCATAAAGACTTAGAACCAACGACATCAGCATCACATTGATAAAACTCTCTAAAACGTCCTTTTTGTGGTCTATCAGCTCTCCAAACGGGTTGTATTTGGTAACGTTTAAAGGGGAGTTCAATCTCGTTTTGGTGTTGTACTACATAACGTGCAAATGGGACGGTTAAATCGTATCGGAGTGCTTTTTCTGATATACTTGATGTTAATTTATTAGAGTTTTTTGTATCATAAGCTTCATTATTGGCTTTAGATAAATAATCTCCAGAATTTAAAATCTTAAAAATCAAACGATCCCCTTCTTCGCCATATTTTCCCATTAAAGTATCAGAGTTTTCAAAACTAGGAGTTTCAATAGGTAGAAACCCGAACGTTTCAAATGCACCTCGAATGGTATTAAAAATGTAATTACGCTTTGCTACTTGTTCTGGATTAAAATCTCTGGTGCCTTTTGGTATACTTGGTTTTTGAGCCATATCTAGTACCTGTCTTTCGACTCCGCTAAAGATTAACTATAGCAGAAATATTTTTTATGATTATTATTCTTTAATAGTGAATTCCTACTTCCGTAGGAACGACAAAACAACTCAATGCTTAAATCAACGGCAAAAATATATAATGAAATTGTCATTACGAGCTTTTTCTATAGAAAAAAGCGTAGTAACCTTTTTAAATTGAAATTAATAACTACCCTCATTATTTTATTTTCCCATCATGAAACCCAGCTCTTTTCCATGCTCCAGATTCATATACCCAAATATTGGTAATTCGATATTCATTATTTTTAATATCACTACTTTTTTTATTTGATACGGTTACCTTTCCAGTCACCATTGCAGTGTTTCCATATAATTCAATTTCTGTTTCGCTCAGCTTGTATTCTATAACTTCAAGATTCCCTGATTGAATTTCTTTTTCCCTTTTACTCAAATAATTGATCCAATCTTTTTTTCTTATCGATTTCGAGTTTCCATTAGTATGTAAATAGTTTTCAGTTATCATAGATTCCAATACTTTTACATTTCCTTCTTGAAAGGCTTTGTTAAATTTATCTATCGATTCTAACAATTGTTGTTCTAAGTCAATTTTAGTTTTTTCCTGAGTTGCTTCTTTGTTTACACACTGAGATAAAGTAACAACCAATATAAAAGTCAAAAAGGTTTTAAATAACTTCATATATTTTATGCTTTTGATTTAATTAGAAATTTTTATACAAAGTAAAATGGTTTGTTATTTTTGTTCTTGAATAACAACATTATTACTTTTCCATGGTTCAGGAATTTCGAGCGATCTTGATGTTTCTTCCAACCACTTTATTTGAGAAAAATTCTCATATGCAATATAATAATTCTATGTATAATCTCTACAAGATAAACTCGGTATCATAAACAACTAGAGACTCCCTTTTACCTTAAAGAATTAATTTATCAGCTTATCAAAATACTTAAATAAATCGCCTTTAGTAATCACAGCGCCCTGTTCGATCATTTTAAATTTATCTAAGTTTTTATCGTCTGTATAGTCTTTATCTGCTTGTAAAAATTCAACGTTTTCATCCATTAAATTTTCACGTAACCAATTATATCCCTCTTTAGTGGTAATATCCACATCATTTTTTAAAGTAAGTGCTATGACGAACATTTTATCTTCAGCTAAACGAAACAAATACATATGCTGAGGAGATATATGTTCCAGGTATTCTGCTTTATTTAAAACGCCTTCCCAAATGAGATCGCTAAACACATCCAGCTCCATTTCTGCCAATTCCGGTTTGTTTGCCTTAAGGTTAGTCCACTCATCAGCAGTGATAGATTGTGTTGCTAAAAAGTTAATAAACTCTTGGTGTAGTTCTTCAAACTGTTCTTTGGTAAGTCTTGAGTATTTCATATAAATTAAAAATCAATTACAAAACAAGTTTCATAATATTTGGGTATGATCCCGCTAAAAAGCGGGATTAGTTCAATTTACAATTTTGTATACGTCTTCTAGACTTTTCAAAATTGAATTTCACTAAAAAAAATGCACTCCCATAGTTGGGAGCGCAAATTTAATAATATATCTGTTATTATTTTAGAAAATATAACGTAAACCAAATTGTGCTTGCCATCTGGAAGCTAAACTAGAATCGTAGCCAAAAGTTTCTGTTTGATTTGTATTAAAAGTATAAGTTGGAGTTCCCGTTCCATCAACACTCACTCCAATGGGTTGTATGTTGTTTGGTTGCTGAACGAGCCCCCAATCTGAACTTAAAAGATTACCAATATTTAAAACATCAATACTAAACTGAATGGTATTGGTTTTATCTCCGGAAACTTTAAATCTATAATCTTGTAAAAACTTAAGATCCCATTTTCCTCTCCAAGGAGCTAAAGCGCCATAGCGTTCAGCATATTGTCCACGTCTTCCACTTAAATAATCATCCTGAGCGATATAATTTTCCAAAGCTGTATCCTGGCCAGGTCCAGAGAATTGCATTTGCCCAATCTCATTAGCAGTCGGGATATAAATTAAATCGTTTGTTCCAGAACCATCTCCATTTATATCGCCTCCATAGGTATAGTTAAACCTACCTCCTTGTGCATACTCAAAGAACGTTGATATGGTCGTAGACCAAGTATCATCTCCATAATCCCATTTTTTACTAACTACACCAATAAAACGATGCGTATTACCATACTTTGAATACCCCAAAACATCATCATTCACATTTCCAATAATAGGGTTTCCATTAAAGGCATCACTTGTTATTTCTGCCTCAATAGAATTTACATCCTTAGCATTTAAATAACTATAAGCCAGCATTGTGTACAACCCATTATCAAATGTTTTTTGAGCCTTCACCGAAGCGTTCCATATACGTCCTTTATCAGAATTTGTAAAAACGTAAGGCCCAGCTCCCAATCCGAAGTCTGCAATAGCACCACCATAATCTGCTGCTGTATAAATAGGTCTGTTATCTACACCATTCAAAGTTCCTGAAGGAGGCAATAATGCCCAATTTTGTACATGAGGACCGTTTAAATCTTTAGTGTAAGATAGATCTGCAGTTAAAACCAATCCGTTTTCTAACTTTTTATCTGCTCCAATGTTCGTTCTCCAAACCTGAGGAAATTTATAATCAGGATCTACCGCCTCTAGAAAGAATACATCTGGGGCCGTAATTTGATTTCCTAACCATACAAAAGGAAAACGACCGGTAAATAAGCCCGAACCACCGCGAAGCTGAAAGGTATCATCGCCATTAACATCATAGTTAAAACCAACTCTGGGAGAAATTAACCAATCATTATTGGGCATTTGTGTGTTATCAATTAAAACATTTGTTCCCGTATTGGGGTTATAATATGGTATGTCTGGTAACACAAAACCTCTGTCGATAACGTTTTGTGCTTTTTCGGCAGAATCAAAGAATAAAGGTTTATCAAAACGAACACCATAGGTTAACTTAAACTTATCTGTAATGGCCCATTCATCCTGTACATAAAAAGCTAATTGACCTACATTTGTTTCGGCTAGCGCCCATCCTTCTCCATCTGGCACCGCATTATTAGCATCAAAAGTAGCCTGAGGTCCAGCAAAATCGTAACTAGTGGCATCAAAAGCTCCAATATCTACATTTCCAAAAAGGTCAAAACCATAAGCCGTTAAGTTAAAAGAGTTATCAAATTGAAACTTTTCAAAAGAAAATCCAACCGTATAGGTGTGAGCTCCGTTAAAAAAGTTCAAATTATTAGTAAGCTGTATTACTTTTTGATCCAATCTATTATGAACTGAAAAGGGCTCATGCCCAGCTATAATGTAAGGCGATCCATCTTTGTATATGTTAATTGATGGTGCTGGCGTTGAAAACGGATTTCTAAAATCATCAAAATGTGTGTATCCGAATTGAAATTTATTAGTTGCATTATCAGACAATGTAGAATTTAGTTCTATTTGTACAGATTTTAGTTTATTATTAATTTGATAACCTGAGTTTTGAAACTGTAATGTAGAAGCATTTGGGCCTCTAAAACCAATTGCCGTAGGGTGTGCAGGTTTTTCTTTTGATGCATCTAACCAATTATAAATAATAGCCAATCGATGGTTATCATTAATATTCCAATCGAGTTTAAAAATGCCTTTAGTAGATTCTGAAGCATGCGTAAATCCTTCATAACTTCCTGGATCGTATCCAACTGCTAATAAGGCATCTCTTACTGCTATTAAATCACTTTCTAAAACTCTCGATTCATTAATAGCTCCAGACCCAGAATTTGGAGCCCAACCATTGGTTCCTAAATCTGTACGATCATCCTTTTCAAAATTAGCAAAAAAGAATAGTTTGTTTTTAACTATAGGACCTCCAATACTAACGCCATACTGAGTTTGTTCCAACTTAGGTTTTACAACATCGTCACCTTTAACTTTTCCTCCTGTTAGACTTTCATCTCTATAAAAACCATAAACAGTACCATGAAACTCGTTGGTACCACTTTTCGTTACCGCATTAACCGAGGCTCCTGTAAATCCAGATTGTGTGACATCGTATGGAGCCGTAGACACTTGTATTTGGTCTATAGCATCCAATGATACAGGTTGCGCATCTGTTTGCCCTCCTGGTGTTGCCGCATCCAACCCGAATGGGTTATTAAAAATAGCACCGTCTAAAGAGAAGTTATTAAATTGATCATTTCTACCTCCAAAAGAGTTACCACTCGCAGTAGGCTCTAACCTTGTAAAATCTGACGCCGACCTTGAAATGGTTGGTAAACGTGTTATTTCACGTCTACCTACACTAGTTTCTGCACCTGTACGATCGCTACCAAAAGTTCCCGTACCTCCCGTTCCCTGAATAACAACAGCATCTAATTCCTGACTATCGGTCACTAATGTAACATCTAAATTTGTTGTTTTCCCTAAAGTTAGAAATACATCATTATAAGATTGTTCCTGAAAACCAACGAAACTAATCGTAATTGAGTAAGGGCCTCCTACTCTTAAATTTAATAAGTTAAATCTTCCATCAAAGTTTGTAGCTGCTCCATATTTAGTACCTGTTGGTGTATGGATGGCAAGTACATTTGCGCCTGGAAGCGGTTCGGCATTTTCATCTAAAATGAGACCTTTAATGTTTGATGTAGTAACCTGCGAAAATGCAAGAAACCCAAAAAACAAGAAAAAAAATGTGAGGGTTGTTTTTTTCATTTGATTTTAGTTTAGTTTAAGTTAGTCTATTATGCATGCATAGCATTTTATCATAACAAAAATAAACAAAAAAAAGCCATTCATAAGAATGGCTTTACAATATTTAAAAGTTTATTGACTAAATGTCAATATTTTAGTTTGCTTGTGCAATAACTTCAAAAGCTAAATCAACAGACACTTCTCTGTGTAAACGTATCACAGCATTATATTTCCCTGTACGTTTAATCGTTGCAACTGTAATGAATTTCTTATCAATAGACTGTCCTTCTTTTTCAAGAGCTTCAGCGACATTAATATTATTCACAGAACCAAATAATTTGTCTCCAGTACCAACTTTAGCAGCTATTTTAATTTCTAAGGCTTTTAAAGCTTCAGCAATTTTATTAGCATCGTCAACTATTTTCTTTTCTTTAAAAGCTCTTTGCTTTAAATTTTCTGCTAATACTTTCTTAGCAGAAGACGTAGCAAGAATAGCTTGTCCTTGAGGGATTAAAAAATTTCTACCATAACCGTTCTTAACTGTTACAACATCGTCTTTAAATCCTAAATTTTCAACGTCTTGTTTTAATATAAGTTCCATTGTTATCGGTATTTTATTTTAATAAATCTGCTACGTATGGCATTAAAGCTAAGTGACGCGCTCTTTTTACAGCTACAGATACTTTTCTTTGGTATTTTAACGAAGTTCCTGTTAAACGTCTTGGTAAGATTTTACCTTGCTCGTTTACAAACTTTAATAAGAAATCTGGATCTTTATAATCTATGTACTTAATACCAGATTTTTTGAAACGACAATATTTCTTTTGTTTGTTTGTCTCAATATTTAACGGTGTTAAATATCTAATTTCTCCGTCTTTTTTTCCTTTTGATTGTTGTTCTATCGATGACATAATTAAGCTTTTTGTTTAAGTTTAACTCTTCTTCTCTCTGCCCATGAAATAGCATGTTTATCTAATGCTACGGTTAAGTAACGCATAAAACGCTCATCACGTCTAAACTCTACTTCTAAAGCATTAATAGTTTCTCCTGGTACAGTGTACTCAAATAAGTGATAGAAACCACTTTTCTTGTTTTGTATTGGGTAAGCTAATTTTTTAAGCCCCCAATCTTCTTTAGCTATCATCTTAGCGCCGTTAGAAACAAGAAAATCTTCGTATTTCTTTACTGTTTCCTTTATCTGATCTTCAGATAAAACGGGATTTAAGATGAAAACAGTTTCATAATGATTCATAAAAATCTATTTTATTGTTAAAAATTGGGTGCAAAAATAGTCAATATATACATATAAAACAACAATAACTTAAGCATAATATATACTTGTTTATAAATGTTAAAATTATGTTAAAACGAACGCTTTAACGATGATTTTTGGTTTTTAGCCGAATTTTTCGTACTATTGTCGATATCTTAACCGAAATAATATAAAATGTTATGACATTAAACTGTGTAGTAGTAGACGATTCGGCAATACAACGTCTCTCTATCGTTAAGTTAGTAGAGAATCATCCTTCACTTAACTTAATTGCAGAGTATAGTAGTGCCTTAGAAACTAAAAATGGTTTAAATACGCATCAAGTGGACTTAATTTTTTTAGACATTGAAATGCCAGTGCTAAATGGATTTGAACTTTTAGACGTATTAAACAACAAACCCCAAATTATTTTTGTAACCGGTAAAACCGAATATGCTTTTAAAGCATTTAATTATGATGCTACCGATTATTTACATAAACCAATTACAAGAGAACGTTTTAACACCTCTGTAGATAAAGCTTTAGAGCAACATAGATTGACTTTAGACTTTAATGAAGAAGAAGGTGAGCATATTTTTGTAAAGAGTAATCTTAAAAAACGTAAAGTTTATATTAAGGATATTAAATGGATCGAAGCGCTTGGTGATTATGTAAAACTAGTGACGGAAGAAACTAGCTTAGTAGTATTATCTACAATGAAATCTTTCGAAGCTGAATTACCTGAAGGCAAGTTTTTAAGAATCCATAAATCATATATTGTTAATCTTGATAAAATTGACAGATTTAACAGTAAAAATGTTGAAGTTGGAGCTTATGAAATTCCTTTAAGTAGAAATAAAAAGACTCAGTTGGTTGATGCTTTAAATAATATTTAGATCCAACAACTAACTAACCAATTAAACCGAACTAAATTAAAAGTTATCGACATTTAAAATTATTTTAACCGACCGAAAATCTTTTATACTTGAGAAGCTATTATTTATTCTAATGATAGCTTTTTTTGTTTTTGATAATGATTGCTGTTTAGGAATTTTTATCAGAATATTTTTATGAAATTGATTTCTTATTCTAGAAATCGGGGGAGATTCTGGTCCTAATACATAGTCTTTAAAAACCTGTCTTAAAGCCTTTCCCAACCAAACTGAAGCCGCGTCTACCCTATTGTAATCTTTATGCTTTAAAGTAATCTTTATTTGTTTGTAAATAGGCGGATATTTATAATTATAACGATCGTTCATTTGTTCGTTGTACATCTCTACATAATTATTAGTTGAGACCTGTTGTAAAATATTATGATATGGGTTATATGTTTGTATTAATACTTTACCTCTTTCATCTGTACGCCCAGCCCTACCCGAAACTTGTAACATCAGCTGAAAACTACGCTCATGTGCTCTAAAATCAGGGAAATTGAGCATATTATCTGCATTCATAATACCAACTAACTTGACATTTCTAAAATCTAAGCCTTTGGTTAGCATTTGTGTTCCTACTAAAACATCTATTTCTTGTTGTTCTAAGGCTGTAATTATTTTTTCATATCCATATTTCCCCCTTGTAGTATCTAAATCCATTCTTGCTACCTTATAATCTGGGAATAACAATTTCACCTCTTCCTCAATTTGTTCGGTACCAAATCCTTTATTATCTAATTCGGCACTTCCACAAGCCGCACAATCTTTTATCATAACCGAATTATAACCACAATAATGACAACGCAATTGGTTTCTATATTGATGATAGGTTAAACTCACATCACAATTTGGACATTGAGGCGAATTACCGCAGGTATTACATTCCACTATAGGAGAAAACCCACGTCGGTTTTGGAATAATATAATTTGATGCCCTTCTCTTAAAGTCTCTGTCATTTCTTCGATAAGCCTATCGCTAAAATGTCCTTTCATCAGCTTTTTCTTGAACTTATCTTTAATGTCAATCAATTCAATATCCGGCATCAAAACATTATTGTAACGTTTTGTTATTTCAACAAAACCATACTTGTTTTGTTTGGCGTTAAAGTAACTTTCTAAACTCGGTGTAGCAGAGCCTAAAAGTATTTTTGCTTCGTGCATATTTGCTAATACAACAGCAGTATCTCTGGCATGATAACGTGGTGCTGGATCAAACTGTTTAAAAGACTGTTCATGCTCTTCATCAACAACTATAAGTCCTAAATTATCAAATGGTAAAAAGATAGAAGAACGCGCCCCTAAAACTATTCTTGCCTTTACTGAATTATTTAAAACATGATTCCAAACCTCTACACGTTCATGCGATGAATATTTAGAATGAAAAACAGCTACCTGCTCTCCGAAATAATTCTGCAATCGTGTAATTAGTTGTGCGGTTAACGCTATTTCCGGCAACAAGTAAAGCACTTGTTTTCCTTTACTTAAAACATCTTCAATTAGCTTTACATATACTTCAGTTTTACCAGAAGAAGTCACTCCATGAAGCAATGTAACCGCGTGTTTATTAAAAGCGTTTTTTATTTCTTTTAAAGCTACTTCTTGATACTCATTAAGGTTTTTAGTAGCTTCATTTTCATCTCCAGAGTATTGAACACGATCTGTTTGAATATAATATTCCTCGAGAATTTCTTTATCAATCAATGATTTTATGATAGCAGTTGACGCACCACTTTGAGTAGATAAATCAGCAACCTTTACAGGTTTTTTGGTAGTCGCAGAAACAGAAAATAAAGTCATAATGACCTGCCGTTGTTTTGGTGCTCTACTTAAATCATCCAATAACTTTTGAAGTGCCTCTTCTGAAGAAAAGCTGGCATGTAGTTTTGCATAACGAACCAATTTAGGCTTATATTTTTCATATACTTCTTCTTCGACAGAAATAACCTCCTTTTCAATTAATCGCTTAATAACTGGCAATACATTCTTTTTATCAAGAATATTAGAAATATCATGAATTTTTAAAGATGATTGATGGTGCAATGCTTCGTAAACCAAAAACTCATCATCCTTTAATATCGCTTCATCAATGGCTTTAGTCTTATTTTTTAAGATAACTGTTTCACTTTCTAAAATAAAAGCACTAGGTAAAGCTGCCCGCATCACATCACCCAACGTGCACATGTAATAGTTACTTATCCATTGCCACAATTGTAATTGTTTTTCATTTACAATAGGAAAGTCGTCTAAAATTTGCTGAATATCTTTAGCATCATAAGCTGTTGGTGGTTCATTATGAACTCTGTAAACAATGCCAGTATAGATTTTCGATTTCCCAAAGGGTACTGCAACACGCATTCCGGGTTTTAAAAAATCAGATTCTAAAACACTTATACGATAAGTAAAGAGTTTTTTAAGAGGTACGGGAATTATAACGTCTATAAAATATGACATAAACTAACACCTTTTACGTAGTTTATTCAAAGATGCATTTAATTCGTAACCTAACAATAAAATATTGGCATTAAGCCACAAATAAAATAATAGAATTAATAACGCTCCAATAGAGCCATAAAGTTTATTGTATTGTCCGAAATTTTCAATATAAAGACCAAATAGGTATGATGATAAAATAATAAGTAAAGTTGTAAATAAAGCACCTACAGAAAAGAATTTAGAATGCCTTCCCTCTTGAGTACCAAAATAGTATAAAGTTGCTGTGGCTAAATATACCATCATAATAAAGAAAGCATATTTAGCAATATCTGTCCATAATACATTTTGGTTTTCAACTTGATAGCCTTGATTTTCTAGAGCAGCAAATAATTCCTGCACGACATATATTTGGAAATACCCTAAAACAGCGATGGTGATAATAAGTAAAAATGCCAGTATCAACGCAATACCTAAAGCATACAAATATTGTTTGAAAACGTTACGGGTCAATTGCTCGTGATACGAGTTTTCAAAACCAGAAAATACAGCATTCACACCATTTGCCATTAATGCAATTGATAATACAAAAACAGAAGACAATAAGCCTCCTCGTTGTGTTTTATCAATGTTTTCGAATATGTTTTCAACGAAAAAATCAGATGTATTTGGTGGTAGAAAGGATTCCAAAAAGGTCAAGAATTCAATTTTAAAATCATCAATCGGTACATATGGAATAATAATTAACACAAATAATAAAAAAGGAAACAGTGCCATAAAAAAACTAAAAGCAATAGCACTTGCCCGGGTTGTTAAAGCTCCTCTTAAAATACCTATAATATAAAGTTCTAATAAATCGTAAAACGATAACCCCTCAAGGCCTGGTAATTTTATTTGCTTAAAAACTCGCGCCAAGACATTTATTACTGGAATCTTATCAAGTTTGTCTTCAACGGGCTTGGTCATTAATTTAGCTTAAAAGTTTAAAATTTCTTGTTTATCAAGAAAACTAAACGACTATTAAGAGTGATAAAACTATTTTATAGCTTTTAAACTCAAATCCATGTTATGGACAGAATGCGTTAAAGCACCACACGAAATATAATTTACACCGCATTCTGCATAATGCCTAATAGTAATTTCATTTATATTACCAGAAGATTCAATAAGGCATTTATCTCCTATCAGTTTTACAGCTTTCCTTGTATCTTCATAGTCAAAGTTATCAAGTAAAATTCTATAAATACCATTACTTTTTAATATTTCTTCAACCTCGATTAAATTTCTGGCCTCAACCATAATTTTCAAATCTTTTTCAGTTTCTCTTAAATATGATTTTGTCATCTCAATGGCTTTCGTAATACCACCTGCAAAATCAATATGATTGTCTTTAAGCATAATCATATCATATAACGCAAATCTATGATTTTCTCCCCCTCCAATAACTACAGCCCATTTTTCCAATACACGAATTCCCGGTGTTGTTTTACGCGTATCAAGAATTTTAGTGTTAGTCCCTTTTAATAAATCGACAAACATTCTTGTTTTAGTTGCAATCGCACTCATACGTTGCATAGCGTTTAATACGGTCCGCTCTGCTTTTAAAATAGATTGAGAAGGCCCTTCAATATACATAACAATATCACCATAAGTAACTTCTGTCCCATCTTCAATTCTTACGTCTAATTTCAAGTTTTTATCCACGTAAGCAAATACTTTTTTGGCAAAATTAACGCCCCCGATAACACCTTTATCTTTAACTAAAAGTTTTGCTTTGCCTTTAGCATTTTCTGGAATACAAGCTAAAGAACTATGATCACCATCTCCCACATCTTCTCTTATAGCATTCGAAATTATCATTTTAACTTCTGTATCAAATTGCTCTTGTGTTATCATATAAATAGTTGGTTTGCAACAAAAATAAGAAATTGATTTACTAAATTAAATTTTACATTTATGAAATTTTTATTTTTTTCATCTAAATATGCGCTTTTCATAAATACTAAATAGTAATTTTGCTACTATGACTATAAAACTTCTCGCCATTGGCAAGACTGATAATAAGGAACTTCAATCGCTAATTAATGCATATATAAGACGTTTAGGCTTCTATATTAAGTTTTCACTAGAAATTATTCCAGACATAAAAAACACTAAAAATCTAAGTGAAGAGCAACAAAAACAAAAAGAGGGCGAGCTCATTATAAATAAGCTTAATACTACAGATGTTTTAATTTTATTAGATGAAAACGGTAAACAATTAGATTCCATTGGGTTTTCTGCCTACTTACAGAAGCACATGAACTCTGGTATTAAGCAATTGGTTTTTGTTATTGGTGGTCCTTATGGATTCTCACAAGATGTTTATAATAAATCAAATGGGAAAATATCATTATCAAAAATGACATTTTCCCATCAGATGATCCGTTTATTCATTATTGAACAACTATACAGAGGTTTTACAATTTTAAAGAATGAGCCTTATCATCACAGGTAAGTTATAAACTTTCTAATTCCAAACGGGCTTTCTTAGTAAGCTTAGCTACAACTAAATGGTAAGAAACATCTAACCATTCACATAATATTTTATCAGAAATTGAACCATCAACCAAAACTCTACTCCAATGTTTTTTACTAAAATACGATGGTTCTTCTAATGCATCGTATTGCGCACGAAGTTCTTCTATAGTTTCCGGCTCGCATTTAATACTAAAACTGTCAAATGTATTTATATCCGTAGCTGTAAACATTTTGCCTTTTACTTTAAAAACAAGAACATCCGGTAGCTTAGGAAATGGGATAGACTCAGTGACTCCTTTTTTAGATAAACAATACGATCGATAAGTTTCAATATTCATCTTATATAAATATTTAACCCAAATTAATGCGTTTTATAAACTTCCTTTCGTTTTTGTAATTGACGTTCCAAATCCTTGATAGTCTCTCTTACAGACACTTCAAAATTACGCTCATTAGAGGTTGCAAAAATTCGAGGTCCTGGCAAACTTAGTTCTATATTGCAAATTTTACCTATATCGTGTTGATTTTCATCTTGCTTAAAATGCACTTTTGCACTTATTAAAAACTCATAACGATTAAATATTTTTTTTAATTTTTCTTCGGTGAAACTTGAAAGTGTTTCACTTACATCTACTCCTACATACTGAATATTTACTGTCATAATTATTTCTCTTTTTATATTAAAATTCTTAATCTAAGATACGCGTTTTTAAAATAATTTACAGTAACAAAAATCATAAAAATTTATAAAATATTTTTATTTATAAATCATTATAATGGTATTTTTGAAAACTTAAATTCATTTAGTATATGCAACTTGTTTTCGCTACCAACAACCTTAATAAAATAAGAGAAGTACAAGCTTTGATCCCTAACCACATTAAGTTATTAAGCTTGAATGATATTGATTGCTTTGAAGATATTCCTGAAACTCAAAACACGATTGAAGGCAATAGTATTCAGAAGGCGAAATATGTAAAAACCCATTATGGGTACGATTGTTTTGCTGATGATACAGGATTAGAAGTAGCTATTTTAAATGGTGCACCAGGAGTTTATTCAGCCCGTTATGCCGGAGAGCAACGTAATGCCGATGATAATATGGACAAATTACTAACCGAATTAAGAAATAAAACCAATAGAAATGGTCAGTTTAAAACGGTTATTACGCTCCAACTCAATAACAAACAATACATCTTTACTGGTATATGCGAAGGAGAAATAACGAACACTAAAAGTGGAGCATC
The DNA here is from genome assembly GCF_030540825.1 of Flavivirga spongiicola. NCBI lineage: Bacteria > Pseudomonadati > Bacteroidota > Flavobacteriia > Flavobacteriales > Flavobacteriaceae > Flavivirga > Flavivirga spongiicola. The sequence continues at coordinate 751,602 of NZ_JAUOEO010000002.1, read as the reverse complement.
TGGTTTTGGTTACGATCCTATTTTTAAGCCCAAAGGATACCAACAAACTTTTGCTGAAATGGATTTAAGTTTAAAAAACAGAATTGGGCATCGTGGAAAGGCCGTACTTCAGTTAGTTGATTTTTTAAAATCTTAACCTGCATTATTCACAGTTATTCTATTCCAAAGACAAACTGCCTACTACCTTTAACAGTCCTCTTAATTTTTATACCTCAAAAGTAAGTAACAATTTATCCGTTAAAAATTATTATGCTTCCTAAATCTATTGACATTTTAACTTTTCATAACGAAAGCCATGAATAATAAAGGTTAGCAAAACAGGTATAAAAAATCAGATTTCGTGTTGGTGGTTAATTTTCTTTATGTTATTTTTAATTTATGACAGATGAAGCTATAGAAAAAGAAAATGCAGCAATTACTAAAGCCTACAAAGAATTATTAAAAGTTAGCTATACAACGCTATCTGGTGATGATAAAAAATTAATACGTAAAGCTTTTGATGTTGCTATAGATGGACACAAGGATCAGCGTAGAAAATCGGGGGAAGCTTATATTTTTCACCCTTTAGCCGTAGCAAAAATAGTGGCTCAAGAAATTGGGTTGGATGGTACTTCCATTGCTGCTGCCTTACTTCACGATGTTGTTGAAGATAGTCCAAATTACTCTATAAAGGACATTGAAAAACTATTCGGAAAAACAATAGCCACTATTGTAGATGGGCTCACAAAAATATCTTCTTTAAGTAAAGAAAAAGACATGAATGTGTCTTTACAAGCAGAAAACTTTCGTAAAATGCTGCTTACTCTTAATGATGATGTTCGTGTTATCATAATAAAAATTGCAGATAGGCTCCATAATATGCAAACAATGGGATCCATGCGCCCTGATAAACAAGAAAAAATAGCCTCTGAAACATTATATATTTATGCACCTTTAGCACATAGAATTGGCTTATACAACATTAAAACCGAACTTGAAGATTTAGGCTTAAAATATACCGAACCAGATGTTTATAATGATCTTTTTGATAAAATTAAAGAAAGCAAGGAAGAACAAGATAAATACATTGAAGAGTTTAGTGAGGTTATAAAAAACTCTTTAGATAAAGAAAATTTTGAATACACCATAAAAGGGCGACCAAAATCTATTTTTTCGATTAGAAAAAAAATGCTTAATCAGGGTGTGTCTTTTGATGAAGTATACGATAAGTTTGCAGTAAGAATTATTTATAAAAGTGATGAGGCTAATGAAAAGTTTTTCGCTTGGAAAATATACTCCGTGGTAACAGATCATTTTAGACCTAATCCTATACGACTCCGTGATTGGATTTCCTCTCCTAAGTCTACTGGGTATGAAGCTTTACATATTACTGTCATGGGACCTAAAGGACGCTGGGTAGAAGTTCAAATACGAAGTGATCGTATGAATGAAATTGCTGAGAAAGGTTATGCCGCTCACTATAAATACAAGCAAGACAAAGAAAAAGAAGATAATTTAGAAAGCTGGATTAATAAACTCCAGGAAGCTTTAGAAAACCCAGATACAAATGCCGTAGATTTTGTTGAACAGTTTAAACTCAACCTATATTCACAAGAGATATTTGTATTTACTCCAACTGGAGAATTAAAATCATTACCCAAAGGGGCTACATCATTAGACTTTGCATTTAATATTCATACCGAGGTTGGTATGAGAACCAGGGGTGCGAAAGTAAATGGTAAGTTAGTACCGTTAAGTCATGAATTGCAAAGTGGTGATCAAGTAGACATTTTGACCTCAGAAAGTGCCAAACCCAATGCTAACTGGTTGGATTATGCCACCACAGCTAGAGCTAGAGGTAAAATAAAATCTGCTTTAAAGGAAGATAAAAAACTTATAGGCGAAGATGGTAAAGAAATCCTTAGAAGAAAATTAAAACAACTAAAAATCACGCTCAATGAAGCTTCTACAAATGAATTAGTTAACTATTTTAAACTTAAAACAAGTCTGGATTTGTTTTATAGGGTTGGCATTGGTACTATTGATAATACCATGCTTAAAAGTTACGCTGCTTCCAGAAGCAATGTTTTAATGAGTTTTATTAAAAATAAAATCTCAAGAAAAGCGGCCATTAAAAAAGAAGATTTAGAAAAAGAAGAAGTTACAGCCAAATACGATTCTTTAGTTTTTGGTAAGGAAGAAGAAAAACTAGACTACAAAATATCAAATTGCTGTAATCCTATTCCTGGTGACGAAGTTTTTGGTTTTCTAACTGTTAGTGAAGGTATTAAGATTCATAAAAAAAATTGCCCTAACGCACTCAGTTTACAATCCAATTATGCTTACAGGATTATGCAGGCTAAATGGGTTGACTCTACTCAACAAGAATTTCTAGCTAAAATTAAAATTACAGGAATTGATCATATAGGCTTAGTAAGTGATATTACCTCAATTGTTTCAGATAACATGCATGTGAACATGAAAAGCTTAAGTTTTGAAAGTGATGACGGTTTATTTTCCGGAAAAATCAATGTTATTGTAAAAAATAATACTATCATAAAAAAGCTTTTAGAGAAACTAAAAAAAATTAATGGTATAGATAAGGTTACTAGAGTGTAAAAAAAGTGTAAATTTGCGACGAAATTATGAATGCAAAGGCAGATACAAAAAATCAAGACATAGTTAAAAGCGTATTTACTAGCTTTTTAGAAGGTAACGGACACCGCAAAACGCCCGAACGCTATGCCATACTCCAAGAAATTTATAATAATACAGAACACTTCGATATAGAATCGTTATATCTTAGCATGAAAAACAAGAAATATCGTGTGTCTCGTGCTACACTGTATAACACTATTGAATTACTTCTAGAATGTGGTTTAGTAAGAAAACATCAGTTCGGAAAGAATCAGGCACATTACGAAAAATCCTATTTCGATAGACAACATGACCATGTTATACTTACAGATACTGGAGAGGTTATAGAATTTTGCGACCCTAGAATTGAATCTATAAAAAAAACAATCGAAGAAATTTTTGATATTGAAATTAATAACCACTCACTCTATTTTTACGGAAATAGAAAATCAAACACTTAACTAATTTTTACAATGGCAGTAGATTTACTACTAGGATTACAATGGGGAGACGAAGGCAAAGGAAAAATTGTTGACGTACTTACCTCCAACTACAATATTATTGCTCGTTTTCAAGGAGGGCCTAATGCTGGACACACTTTGGTTTTTAACGGAAGAAAACATGTTTTACATACCATTCCTTCAGGGATATTTCATGATGATGCTACAAATTTGGTAGGTAATGGTGTTGTTATAGATCCTGTTATTTTTAAAGGAGAACTAGACAAATTAGAAGAACAAAGTGTAGATTACAAAAAATCTCTGGTTATTTCTCGTAAAGCACATATAATTCTACCAACGCACCGTTTATTAGATGCTGCAAGTGAAGCTTCTAAAGGGAAAGCAAAAATAGGCTCCACTCTTAAAGGTATTGGTCCAACTTACATGGACAAAACTGGTAGAAATGGTATTCGTGTTGGAGATTTAGAATTAAGTGACTGGAAAGAACGTTATAGAGCATTAGCTAATAAGCACGAATCTATGATTTCTTTTTATGATGTAGATATAGAGTATGATTTAACAGAACTTGAAACAGCCTTTTTTAAAGCTATTGATGTATTAAAGTCTTTAAAGTTTATAGATTCTGAAGAATATATTTATCAAGCACAAAAATCTGGACAAACCATTTTGGCAGAAGGTGCTCAAGGATCGTTACTAGATATCGATTTTGGAACTTATCCATTTGTAACATCAAGTAATACAACCGCTGCTGGTGCTTGTACTGGTTTAGGGGTATCTCCTAACCAAATCGGTGATGTATTTGGTATTTTTAAAGCCTATACAACGCGTGTAGGTTCTGGACCTTTCCCTACCGAACTTTTCGATAAAGATGGTGAAACTATGGCACGCGTTGGTAATGAATTTGGTGCGACTACCGGGCGACCTAGACGCTGTGGCTGGCTGGATTTAATTGCTTTAAAATACGCATGTCAAGTAAATGGTGTTACTCAATTAATGATGATGAAAGGCGATGTGCTTTCTGGTTTTAAAACTTTGAAAGTATGCACCGCTTATAAATATAAAGGTGAAGTTATTAAGCATTTCCCTTATAATATTGAACCAGAAAATGTAGAACCAATTTATACTGAGTTTAATGGTTGGCAAGAAGATTTAACAGCCATGTCTGAAGCATCTCAACTACCACAGGCTTTAAACGAGTATATTGCCTTTTTAGAAAAAGAACTGGAAATTCCTATCACCATTGTTTCTGTAGGACCAGATAGAAAACAGACTATATTTAGAGAACAATTAGTTCACTAAGTATTCTATATATTAAAAAAAGTGCTCCAAAATATTTTGGAGCACTTTTTTTGTCTTAAAATTATGCATCAATAAACAATGTCCTCTAAATGATGTTTTCTAAACGATGCTTTTTGAGGTATTCGTCAACACCCATTTTTTTTGCTTCAATTCCAAAATTCTTAGGGTTTTTCTTATATAGTTTTTTAAAACATTTAGAAAAATATTTCGGATCATTAAAGCCTACCATAAAAGCAACTTCAGAAATTGTATAGCCATATTTGGCAATTAAAATGGCCGCTTTTTTTAACCGCATTAGACGAACAAAATCAACTAAACTGTGCCCCGTTAAAGATTGACATTTTCTATAAAGACTAGAATAGCTCATATTTAAAGAATCTGCAAGCGTTTCTATTTTAAAATTAGCATCATCTAATTTTGAATTTATTCTAAATGTTAAGTTTTCAAGAAAAACCTCATCTGGGGATTGCTCTAATTTTATTTTTGGATGACTAATTATTTCTTTGCGGTATTTTGAAATTATATGTTCTTTAGATGAAATTATATTTTTAACCTTTAACAATAACTCTTTAGTATTAAAGGGCTTGTTAATATATTCTATAGCACCGGATTTTAGTCCAGAAATCTTAGCATTTGTAGAGTTTTTTGCTGTCAGTAATATAATAGGAATATGCTTTGTTAAGTGATCTGTTTGTAATGCTTTACACATTTCAATGCCATCAAGTTTAGGCATCATGATGTCACTTAGAATAAGGTCAGGAAAATTACTTTTGGCATAATGAAAACCTTCTTCACCATTTTCAGCAAGAATAATATTGTATTGATCAAATAACAGTTCTTTTAAAAAAGTCTGCAAATCATAATTGTCCTCTACTATTAGGATTGTTTTTTTATACAGGTTAGGCCCTTCACTTTCCTTTTCATTTTCGTTTTTATCTTCAATATCAACTATTGGTTTTTCAGAATCACTAGTTATAATTTTTTCAGAATCTAGATAAGCCTCTTCTGTAACAGGTAATGTAATAGTGAAATTTGTGCCTTCTAAGTGGGTTGAATCAACTTTAATTGTTCCTCTATGTAAATCTATCAATTCTTTTGTAAGTGCCAATCCAATACCAGAACCTTTGTTCTTTTTACCTATGTTAGATTGGTAGAATAATTCGAAAATAGTATCTAATTCCTCTTTGGGAATTCCAGGACCAGAATCTATTACAGACAATTTTATTTGTTTTTTTGAATTGATTGGAATTATACTTAACTGAATATTTCCCTCTTTTGGAGTAAACTTGAATGCATTGGAAAGTAGGTTATATATAATGTGTTCTATTTTTTCTTTATCATACCATGCTTCTGACAAATTTTCTGGACAGTTTATAGCAAAATCAATTTGTTTTTTTCTTGCTAATTCTTTAAATGACAAAGAAATGTCTTCAATATTTTTAAACAAATTATTTTTAGTAACTGTTAACCTTAACTTGTTTAATTCTTTATTCCTAACTAAGGTTAACTCGCGAGCTATTTTAGAAAGTCGATTCGTATTATTGGCTATAATATTTAGGCGTTGTTTAAGTAGTAAGTTTCCATTTTGTTCGGCCAATCTTAACATATCATCAATTGGACCTAAAATTAGTGTTATTGGAGTTTGAATTTCGTGAGACATTTTAGTAAAGAAATTCATTTTAAGGTCATGTAACTCACTTTCTTTTTTATGGCTAACTTTTTCTAAGAATAATTTTTTTTTCAACGAATACCACCGTTTTAGTCCAAATATAAATAACCCAAAAAAACACATGTAAATAAAATATGCTATTGGTTTATTCCAAATAGGCTGGTCTATTTCTATAGTAATTTGCTTCTTTGGAATATCCCAAACACCTTTTTTTGTGCCTGCCTTAACTTCAAAAATATAACTACCTGAAGGAATATTTGTATAAGTAGCAATGCGTTCAGAACGGCTAGTTATCCAATCATCATCAAATCCTTTTAATCTATATGCATAATAATATTTTGGATTGAGAATATTATCAATAGCAGAAAACCTAAACGAAAAAGAAGATTGGTTATATTTTAATTTTAATAATTCAACATTAGAAATTCCCGAAGGAATTTGTGAAGGAATTAAAGCATCGGCTGGTTGATTAAGAATCTCTATAGTATTAATAGAGAGTGAAGGGTGCGGTACTTTTTTGCTTAACTGTTTTGGATTAAAATAATTTAAACCTTTAAGTCCGCCAAAATACATGGTACCCTGCTTATCTTTAAAAGCACTTCTAGATAAAAAGGAATTATCTTGCAGACCATCTGTACTGTAATATCTTTTTAAACTGGCTTTTTCAATATTTATATGACATATCCCATTGTTCGAACTCAACCAAATATTATTATTGTCTTCTACTATTACAGAACTAAAATCTTGCTCGTTAATAGATTCTATATGGTCAAAAGTTGAATATGATTTACTCTTTGTGTGAAACTTTAAAAGTTTGCTAACGCTATTTATTAACCATATATCATTGGAATCTCCAAGAGCCATATACTTGACTCTATGGTTTTTACTCTCATTATTTTTACTATAAGAATGATTTGAAAACGTTGAGTGCTTTAGGTTGTTTTTATTTTCATTAAACATAAACAAACCTCCTTGATAAATTCCTAACCAAATAGCACCTGTTTCATCTTCAATAAAACTTTCAACAATAGAGCCTTTTAAACCTTTTGTATTATTCTCAAAAGAGGCTAATAGGCTTAAATTAGAAGAATAGACATTTATTGAAATATTTGATCCAACCCAAATACGATCTTTAGAGTCTTTAAATACAGTTCTTACATCAGTAGCTTCCTGCTTTTTAGAATTAACAATATTAACTTTTTCAAAAGTCCCTTTCTTTGTATTATGAAAATAAAGTCCATTTTTATAGGTACCAAACCAAATATTAGATTGATTATCTTCAATTATAGATTGTACATAAAAGCCTTTATTTAATGCTATATTATTAAAGTATTGTGTTTCATTCGTAGAACCATCTAAGTTATAACTGATTTTTGTTATGCCAGAGCCATCTGTTCCAGCCCATAAGTCGCCTTGAGAGCTTTTATAGACAGATAAAACTCTAAGAGGTGTATTGTTTGCGGAACCTTCATGGTATTTAATATTGTTATTAGCACTTGGTAGTACGTTAAGTTTACCATAATTTGTGCATATCCATATATTTTTATGATTGTCTTCATTAATATTTAAGATGGTATTACTCCCCAAAGAAAATTCATTAGAATCTTGTTTAGTGAATATCTCAATTTCTCCATTGTTAGAATTTATTTTGTACAAACCACCTCCATCTGTACCTCCCCACATATAGCCTTCCTTATCGCAAAACAGTGTTAAGAATATTTCTTTATTAATATTATAGCTCTTTTTTTCAAAAAGAGATTCTTGAATGAATTGTTTAAGTACACTATCATACACAAGAACTCCAAAGGCTTCAGTACCTATCCAAAGTTTGTTATTGTTATCTGTTCTTAGAATTATAGTCCCTGGGTAATCGGTATAGACACCTACTAATTCAGTCGTTTTTTTTGATTTTAAGGAATAGTTAAAAATTTTCCCATTGTCTGTGCTTACATATAACTCATTTGGTTTTACAAAATCAATATCAATACTGTTTTTAAGAGGTAAACCCTCATTATAAATTGTTGTAATATGATCAATTTTAGAGCCTGAATAACAATATATCGCACTGTTTTTTGAAATTAACCAAACATTTTCTTCTTTTGGGCGAACTTTTGTAATGCCATCTTTTACCAGTATTGAAATATCTTCAAATTGCCCTTTTGGTGCATTATATTTGGACACCAACCCTAATGTAGATGTTATCCATATGTTATTATTATTATCTAAAACAATATCCTTTATAACATCTTCTTCTTTCCAATTAGGAAAAATAGTTTCATTTTTTACTGCTTTATAATTATATCCATCATACACTAAAATACCATAAACTGAAAGCATCCAGATGTTTCCCTGTTGATCTTGAGCTGTTTTTGATATAGCTACAGATTTATTATTAAAAATTGGTGATAAGTGCTTAAAATTTGCATGATTTTGCCCATACGAAAATGAAGAGTAAAAAAAAGCAATGAGTAGAAAATGATAAAGTTTTAATGAGAGCATTGATTATATTTTTAGTGAAAAATAGTTTTTGTAAGGGCTATTTTTTTAAAAACTACTAAATATTGTAAAAAGAAAGAATCATGTAAATATATTAATAAATTCCATTTGAGTTTATTTGAAATGCTATAAACAAGAACAAAGAGAGAGGTATATTAATCAAAAAGGAGTAAAAAATAGTCAAACCATACTTTTAAACTAAATAGTACTCCAAAATGACTAAAATATCATCACGATTATTAATTGTGTATAGTATTTTTGGTTAAGCTTTAACATTAATAACTTTTTATTAAAATTCACATGAATTCAAGACGAAATTTCATAAAGAAATCTGCTATAACAGGAGCAGGAATAGCTATGGCTCCAAACTTAACATTTGGGATATCTAATAAAGGAAGAGGAGAAAAATTAAATATAGGAATAATAGGTGTTGGACTACGAGGGACCAATCACTTAGGAAATTTGTTGCAAAGAAGCGATGTAAATGTATTAGCTATTTGTGATATAGATTCAAAAAGAATTTCAATAGCCTTAGATAAAATAGAAAAAGCGAATCATAAAAAACCACAAGTATTTGGTAAAAGTGATTATGATTATAGAAATTTATTAGCTTTAAAAGACATAGATGCAGTCATTATAGCTACTCCTTGGCTATGGCACACAAAAATGGCTGTAGATGCTATGAAGGCTGGCAAATATACAGGATTAGAAGTTTCTGCAGCTAATACCTTAGAGGAATGTTGGGATTTGGTAAATACACATGAAGAAACTGGATCACATCTAATGATTCTAGAGAATGTAAACTACCGAAGAGATGTTTTGGCTGTACTAAATATGGTAAAGCAAAATGTGTTTGGAGAATTGTTACACTTTACATGTGGTTACCAACATGATCTTAGACATGTAAAACTTAACGACGGAAAAACAGCTTATGGAAAAGGAGTTGAATTTGGAGAAAAAGGTATTTCAGAATCGACATGGAGAACACAGCATTCGTTGTTAAGAAATGCAGATGTATATCCAACTCATGGTCTAGGACCAGTAGCTACCATGGCAGATGTAAACAGAGGTAATCGTTTCCTCTCTTTAACATCCCACGCTACCAAAGCCATTGGATTGAACAAATATATTGTTGACAATGGAGGTAAGGATCACCCTAATGCGAAATTGAAATGGAAACAAGGAGATATTATAACATCTACAATAGAGACTTCTAATAGTGAAACTATTATTGTAACACATAATGTAAATACCCCACACCCCTACTCTTTAGGATTTAAGGTACAAGGTGTACAAGGACTTACAGATTTCGATTACCATACACAACGTATTCATATAGAAGGTGTAACAAAAGGACATGGCTGGGAAGATATGGATGCATGGTTTAAAAAATATGATCATCCTTTATGGAAAAAATATGGCAATGATGCGACAGAAGCTGGTCATGGTGGAATAGACTTTTTCGTAATGAATGCCTTTGTAGAATCTGCAAAACAAAATATAGCACCACCAATGGATGCTTACGATGCAGCAGCATGGAGTGCAGTAACGCCATTATCAGAACTATCAATAGAGAACAATGGAGAACCACAAGATTTCCCAGATTTTACTAGGGGCATGTGGGTAAAACGTAAACCTTATAACTGGATTAAGGATACTTATTAATTTTTGAACTTTAAAGAAATAGTCATTCTCAAAACAAATAAAAGTCAAATAATGAAGCAGTTTATAAACAATCTCTTTTTTTTAGCCATTACGAGTAGTGTCCTTTCTTTAGGGGCACAAAATAATAAGGTTACCCCTTTAAATAAAATAGTAAAACCATCACGAACAGAAGTTATTTTACCAATTAAAAAAACGTCTTTCAATAATAATGGTAAATGTAAAGAGCGTAAACAAGGAGGTAATCCGAGAAAAGAAGCCGGTTATTTAGCTTTTGATGGCTCTATGGACGGCAATAGACAGGTAGATCCACAAATTGCTGTTGGAGGAGGCTATGTATTACATGGAAGTAATAGTGGCTTAATTATATATGATAAAAAAGGAAATTTTATAGAAGGTGTATCTCAAAATTGTTTTAATAAAGGCATTGACCCTAAATTATTTTTCGACCCACATAATAAGGTTTTTGGTTTTGATTTATGGAACCCTTGGGATAAAGAAAAGAAGAAACCCGTAAATATTTCCATTTCAGAAACAAAAGATCCAACACAGGCTTGGAATACATATCCAGTACCAGCCCCAAATGGTGTTGATGGCGGTGGTATTAGTTATAGTAAAAAATGGATAGGTTATTCTTTTCCTGGAGGAAAAGAACGAACCTTTGTTATGAAAATGAAAGAAGCCAAATCTGGAAAACCAGCTACAGTTTATCATTTCCCAGGTAGTTTGGGACACCCAGTAGCCACTCAAGATAAGATAGATGACTTATACTTTTTTCAAATAACTCGTCAAGGTGGATTTGTAATTAGACGCATTGTTACAGCAGAAGATGGGTCTCCTGTTTGTGAGCTTGTTGCTGAAACAATGCCAAAATTAGATCATTTTAAGTGGCCGCCTAAATCACCTCAAAAAAATACAGATCAATTGACATCTTCGGGAGATAGAAACCCTAAAAACTTGGTTTTACAGAATGATTACATTTGGTTTTCACATACCATTAATATTAATGATAGGGCAGCAGTACAATGGCACCAGATAAAAACAGATGGGACTATTGTTCAAACAGGGCTAATTAGTAGTGAGCATTCTAATTACATTCAAACTACCATTGCCGTTAACAAGAAAAATGATGTACTTGTTGGGTTTCAAGAAACAAATGAAAATATGTTTATTAGTCCAAGATTGGCTTTTAGAAAGGCAAAAGACCCAAAAGGTACGTTACGTGAAATTGTAAGTTTAGGTGAAGGAAAAGGATTTACGGATGGCGTTGCGTGGGGCGATTATAGCGGCAGTATTATTGATGGTGATAATTTAAAGGATTTGTGGACCATACAAAGCATAACAGATGATAATGGAAAAGGAGATACTGTTATTGTTAAAGTCCCATTTTAAAGAGAAAAATAAAGCAATTAGATTCTTTCATTTTATTGTCAAACCCTTAAAATGATAGAACTGATAATGAATCAAAAACAAAATTTTAATATACATCATTCATTACACTAAGTCGTAATTTTGATTATTTTTAGTTAGTCAAAAATGCCTTTGAATTTTTATTCAAAGGCATTTTACTATTATAAATTAAAACTGAATATCATTCTAATTCCTACCAAAATATTTTAAGTATTTTTTAGAAATGTAATCAATTAAGGATATTGAAAATTTTGTCTCATAAAATACCTATTCTATTTAACTTTCAACATGAAAATTAATGCCAAATAATAAAAACAACATAGGTTTAATCTTATTTTGAAGCTTTTTGCGAAGTATTCTAAAAGCTTTATTCATTTGCGCCTCTACAGTTCTAATAGAAACATTCATAAAATTAGCAATCTCAATATTGGTTAAACCTTCCTGCTTGCTCAATAAAAATGTCTCTTTACATTTTGGAGGCAATCTTTGAATTTCAAGCTTAACCAGTGATAGTTGTTTTTTTAACACATCTGCATTTTCGTTTTTAACGATATCTTCCAAAGCTTCAAAATGTTTTTGTTCAATAGCTAACATTTTTTTATCCTTTCTCCATTGATCTATAAAGCCATTATACACAGATTTATATAAAAAACTCTTTATAGATTTTACATGTTGTAGTTTATGTTTGTCTTCCCATATTTTAACAAAAACATTTTGTACAATATCCTTAGCACCATCAAAATCATTCGAGAGACTATAAGCATATAAACAAAGCTGGTGATGATAGGTATTCATTAAAAACACCAATGCTTGATGATTACCTTTTTCAAGCTCTTGGACTAATGTTTTAATATTTGAGAGATCAGTATACAATGGATAAAATTTAAAAAAATTATGCTACAATATAAAAAAAAAATAAAAAGCGTAAGTATTATGTGATTTTGGTACGTCTCACTTCAAATGAGCAGCCAAAATGCCAAATAAAAATATAGAAACCATAATAATCAAGTACTTCTCCAGATCAGCTTCCATAGATGAAATGATCGAATTAACGGAATGGATGCGTGAAGAATCCAATTATTTGGTTTTTAAGAATTTCGTTAATACCAATTACTTAATAGACTCCAATATGCTTGACTTTGATATAGAAGGTGAAAGAGAAAAAGTACTGCAAAAGATAAAGCAAGACAAAACCAGTTTACGAAAAAGTGCTTTTAAACGAGTCTTTAAATATGCAGCAATATTTATAGTTACGATAGGGTTAGGATATGCATATCTGATAAATAATTTTTCTTTTGATAAAGAAGAACAAATTAGTAACACTAAAAATGACGCAACTATTTTACCAGGTATGGACAAAGCCATACTTACCTTAGAAAACGGGTCTGAAGTTGTTTTAGAAAAGGGAAAAAAAGTGACATTAAAAGGACGTACACTTAATGAAGATAAACTGATATATGATTCTAAATCAGGATCTAAAAAGAAACAAGCACTTCAGTTTAATTATTTAACAATACCCAGGGGTGGGCAATATTTCGTACAATTATCAGATAACACACGTGTATGGCTAAATTCAGATTCTAAACTGAAATATCCTGTTTTCTTTATTGAGGGACAAACCCGTATGGTAGAATTAATTTATGGAGAAGCTTATTTTGAGGTTTCAAAAAGTACAATGCATGACGGAGATCGGTTTATGGTTAAAACAGGAATGCAGGAAATAGAAGTATTAGGTACAGAATTTAATATTAAAGCTTACCAAGATGAAAATGATATTGTTACAACTTTAGTAGAAGGTCAGGTAAAAGTTGGTAACGGTATAGAATCTAAATTTCTTAAACCTTCTGAACAGTCTATAATCAATATGAAAGGACAAGGCATTACTGTTCAAAAAGTCAATAAACTATTTGATGAAATTGCTTGGAAAGAGGGCTATTTTAGTTTTAGACAAAAAACTATGAAAGACATTATGAAGACATTATCCAGATGGTATGATGTAGAGTATATTTTTAGAAACCCGGAGATAGAGAATAAAAGTTTTTCAGGTGTATTAGATAGAGAAAGTACCATAGACCAAATATTAATTTATATACAAAAAACTAATGAAATAAATTACCGTATAGGAAATAATATTGTCATCATTGAATAAAAAAAAGGAAAAGGAATAAAGTCACCACCTCCTACAGTTTAGACTTCATTCCTTTTAAGTAAGATTAATCATATTGTTTAACTAATCTAAAATGCAAATTTATGAAAATTAACTTTACTAATGTTTTTCTCCATAAAAGGAAAAAACTATTACTAACCATTATGAGAACATTTATATTATTATGCTTCACAACAGCTTTCAGCTTTTCGCCTAATAGTACATTTTCTCAGAATGCAAAAATTAAAATTGATGCTAATAAAACCATATCGGTAGCTGAAATTTTTGAGATGATTCAACAACAAGCTGGCTATAAATTTATTTATAGTGATGACTTAATAGTAAATGCTCCTAAGATTGAATTGAAAAAAGGTGTCATTCTTGCAAAAAAATTATTAGATATAGGCTTAAAACCTATAGGATGTACTTTTGAGTTTACAGAAAATGAAACTGTCATAGTAAAACGAGTAAGCATTCCATTACCAGAAGTAAAACCGCAAATTTCTGTAAAAGGAACAGTGGTAGATACAAATGGACAGCCTTTACCAGGAGCAAACATTATAGAAAAAGGAACTACCAACGGAGTGCAAACCGACTTTGATGGTAATTTTTCTTTAAATGTAGCTGATACCAATGCTATTCTTATTATTTCGTATTTAGGGTTCTTCCCTCAAGAGATAACAATAAATAACCAAACAGTTATTAATGTAACCTTACAAACAGATGCTTCTGGTTTAGATGAGGTAGTTGTAGTAGCTTATGGTATACAGAAAAAAGAAACATTAACATCATCTGTGGTAGAAGTTAAATCAGAAAAATTAGCAGACGTAACTGTGCCAGAAGTAGCAACTATGCTACAAGGTAAGGTCGCAGGTGTTCAGGTTTTGCCTAGTAGTGGTAGGCCAGGGTCATCGCCAAACGTTTTTATTAGAGGGCGTTCATCTATAGACAACGGAAATAACGAGCCTTTATGGGTTGTTGATGGTGTTATTTTTGGTAATTCAGACCCTAAGTTAAACCCTAATGACGTAGCTAGCTTATCGGTTTTAAAAGATGCATCTGCTACCGCTTTATACGGTAATAGAGCAGCCAATGGTGTAATAATTGTTACTACAAAAAGAGGTGTTAAAGGAACAAAGCCTAAGATGGAGGTTTTCTTAAAAACGGCTATAAACCAATTTAATACTGGGAATTTTGAAGTAATGAATTCTCAACAGTTATATGATTTTCATCAGCAGCTAGGGAATACTGAACCTTGGTTTACCGAAGATTTATTGCAAAGAGATTATAATTGGGTAGAAGGATTAACACAGGACGCTTTGGTAAAGGATGCCTCTATAAGGTTTACTTCTGCTACTGATACACATAATTTGTTAATATCTTCTGGTTATTATGATGAAGAAAGTACAGTAATTGGTAACGATTTAAAAAGATATAATTTCCGTACCAATTTAGATTATAACATAACAGATAAGTTAACTATTAAGCCAAAGCTTTATTTTGTTTTTGATAGAAGAGAAAACGTTAACGAAGCCTCATTATATCAAGCCTATACCAACATGCCTTGGGATTTACCCTTTGCATCAGATGGTTCGGTAGTCAATGCACAAACGGCACCAGGTGATGATTGGATAGGCAGGGATAGAGGTAATTATTTTTATGATGCCCAGTGGAATTATACCGATTCAAGGTCATTTGACTTGTTTGCAAGTTTTGATTTTGAATATAAGTTGTTACCTAACTTAACCTTTGTCTCTACTAACAATTTTAGATGGGGTCACTTTGAGTCGTTCAGCTACACAGATCCAAGATCTAATTCAGGTCGTGCTTTTAATGGTTCTGTTTATGATTATAACTCTAGGTCTTTAAGTAGGTTTACCAACCAAATGTTAAAGTATTCTAATACATTTAACGAAGACCATACGCTTAATGTTTTAGCAGCTTATGAATATAACGATAGATCGTCGCGGTGGTTTAGTGCTGAATCTCAAAATGTTTTAGTTAATGGCCAAGTACAGAATATAGGCTTAGAGGCAACAGAAATTCAAGGATCCGCAGGAGAATCTGCTCAGCAATCCTTTTTATTTACTGCAGATTATGATTACAAGAGTAAATACTTTGTAAAAGGTTCTGTAAGAGTAGATGGAGCTTCTGCTTTTGCTCCTGATTATCGTTATGGTACTTTTTATGCGGCAGCAGCAGGTTGGAACATTCATAAAGAAGGTTTCTTCAATACAGATAAAATAAATAAGTTAAAATTAAGAGGAAGTTATGGATCTGTAGGTAATCTAATTGGTGGTTTTGCCTATTTAACAACGTATAATGTAGAGTTTCAATATGCGGGAGTATTAGCAGCTAAGCCTGCAAGATTAGGCACACCCGATGTCTCATGGGAAAAAATTACTGAAGCCAATATTGGTTTAGATGCTACGCTATTTAATGCCGTAGATTTAACGGTAGATGTTTATAATAAAGAAAGTTCCGATTTATTATTCTTTAGACGATTACCAGATTTGTCTGGTTTTTCGGGAAGATTTCAGAATATTGGATCGGTTACCAATAAAGGACTAGAAATTGGAGTTTCTGCTCATATTGTAAACAAAGATGATTTTGGTATAAGTGTAGGAGCTAATATTAGTTTTAATAATAATGAGGTAAATGAATTACCTGATGGATCAGACATTTTTGGTGCTGGTAATACCATTATTAGAGAAGGCGAAGAATTTGGAGCATTTTATTTAAGAAAATGGCTTGGAGTGCATCCTGCAAACGGAGAACCAGTTTTTGAAGTTGTTAATGAAGATGGAACAAGATCTACAACTTTTGATTACAATGCTGCAACACTACAGGTAGCAGGATCAGCAAATGCTGATTTTACAGGAGGCTTTAATACAAATATTAGGTATAAGGATTTTACCTTAAGTTCTAACTGGAGTTTTTCTTATGGTGCTGAATTATTAAACGGATCACGGACCTTGTTTGATTCTGATGGATTTTACCTAGCATTTAATCAGATGGTATTGCCTAATGGATGGGCAAGATGGCAACAGCCTGGAGATATCGTAACGCATCCATTACCAAAGGTAGGCGGGTATCTATCAAGTAATCAAACATCTACACGCGACTTAGAAGACGGTAGTTATTTAAGATTAAACAATGTAAGATTATCTTATAATTTACCTCAGTCTATATTAGACAAAGTAGGAATATCTGGTGCAAACATTTATGTTTCTGGAGATAATCTGGTTACGCTTACTAAGTTTACAGGTGTAGACCCAACAGTTAATGATACTGATGGTTCTGGTAGAACGGTTTTAGGTACAACAAATTTAAGCTATCCTATACCAAGACGTTTTGCTTTAGGTCTTAATCTTTCGTTTTAATTAAAAAAATAAATATAATGATGAAAAAAATAAATTATATACTACTATTATTAATCAATGTGGTTGCTACCTCGTGTGATTTAGATAGAGGTCCTTTTACAGAAATATCGGCCGAACAACTTTTTTCAGATCCTGGAGCTGCTCAAGCTGCAACATTAGGAAATTATTTATTCCTAAAAGGAGATGAAGGTTTTAATGGATGGTCAGACGATTTACATAGAATGTCCGAATATTCTGGAGATAACGTAATGATTACTGGAGGAACAACAGATGCATTATTCTTTTTTTACAATTATCAAAGAGTAGCTACTAACGGGAGATCCAACAGATTCTGGGGAAATTCCTATAAAGCTATTGTTGGAGTTAATACCGTACTAGAATTACTTGAAGAAGGCACACCTGAAGCGAATCAAGTACTTGGTGAAAACTACTACATAAGAGCTTTGGTTTATTTTCAAATGGGTAATATTTATGGAAAACCATATAATCAAGGTGTTTCAAACTTATCAGTGCCATTAAAATTAACTGCAGACTTAAATGATATTCCAGACAGAAATACGGTAGGTGAAGTATATGATCAAGTGATTGCTGATTTACTGAAGGCAGAAGAATTAATGAATGAAAATAAAGGGCCTTCTTTTGCATCAAAAGAAGCAGCTCAAGCATTGTTATCAAGGGTATATCTGTATATGGGTGATAATGCAAAGGCCATTGAGTATGCCGATAAAGTGATTAATTCTAGCGTTTATAGCTTATTATCAAGTGAACGCTTTGCTAAGATGAATGAGTTAGCTCCATTTGAGAATGAAGAAGCCATATTTTCTATTACCTTAACCAAAGGTATTGATATTGCTGGAGGTGGAGGTTTTCCAGATGATTGGAACACAATAGGTTCTTTTTATGCAAAAATTGATGGCGTAGGTTGGGGAGAAATGAGTGCGTCTAAAACTTACCTTGATTTGTTAGCTAAAAATGAAGGTGACCTAAGGGGAAGTTTTATAGAGCCTCAGTATTTAGAGGATGACAATGGACAAAAAATACCAGCTGTCAATTGGGTAGTTGGTAGTGATCAGAATGGTTATGATTACGAATTTGCTAGAACAACAGATAATGGAGGCACAATTACCTTTGATTATGAAGGAAACAATTATACGTTGGAATCTGAAGTTGTTGGTGGACGAACTGCGTACTATTTTAACGGACCAAATGGACGACAAGATGTAACTTTCGATTTTGATATGAATAAGCGAAATGGATTTCCATTTTTTTATATCCTAAAAGCATCATACCAAGAACAGGATTTGCATTTATGGTCGCCAACAGTATCACGTCTAGCAGAACTGTACTTAAATAAAGCTGAGGCTTTAGCTAAACAAGGTGCAGACCAAGCTGCGTTAGATAATATAAATGTGCTAAGGAATAGAGCGCAAGTACCTCCTTATACATTGGCAACACTGCCTGTAGGACAAACCGTATTAGATGTTGTTTTAGAGGAGCGTCAATTAGAGCTGGCTTTTGAAGGACATAGAAAGTTTGATGTTTTTAGAAATGGAAGAATCATGAATAGAAGGTACCCAGGTACGCATCTAGATAACTCAAACCCGTTCCCTGAAATTGATGCTACAAACAATGCCATTATAGAATTTATTCCAGAACAGCAGATATTATTACAACCTTCGTTGATTCAAAATGATTAATACATAATGTCCAAAAGAGTTTATAATAAACTCTTTTGGAACATTAAAAACTAAAATATATGAAAAACTTAAAAATTAAAAAAAAGATAACCTTGGCAGTTGCCACTTTTTTTACAATGGTCACTTTATTGGTAATACAATCATGTGACCCAGATAAGATACTTATAGATACGAGTCTTAAATTACCACCAGTACCTTTAGACACTACAGGTTGGGTAGTTACTGATTATACAAGTCAGGAAGATCAAGACGGAGAAGGAGCAGGTAATGGAAGGGTTTTTAATACATTTGATGGAAACCCGGATACGTTTTGGCATACTTGCTGGGCAGGTTGTACTGCAGTACCTCCACATTATTTTGTTATAGATATGTTAGAATCTAAAGAAATTAATGGTATTATCCTTACGCAGAGACAATCTCTTTCTAGAAACATTGAGGTTTGTTCGATAGATATTAGTACGGATAATTCTAGCTGGACTTCTTTAGGGGAATTTACTTTAGAAAAAGTAAAGACAGGTCAAGATATAGCTTTAGATCAAACAGTTAGTGGTCGTTATATTAGATTTAATGTCGTTAAAGTCTTTGACGGAACAAATAATGCTGCTTTGGCAGAAATGGCTCCTTATTTTTAAATTACACTTTTTTAGTATAAACCCAAAATGGATAATATTTTGGGTTTATACTAATATTTTTTATTTATTCACACCATTCCACGATCAACTAAATCTTAGATAGTAAAGGTTTTAGATCAGCGTATTGTGGAATTTGATATTTAATAGATATTCGATGAAAAAACATGTCTTATATATAGTGTCAGTAGTTAGTATATTTTCATGTAGTAAGGGAATTGAGAATTTGAATACTGATAAATTATTTACAAGTGTTCCCATAGAAATTTCTGGAGTTACGTTTGAAAATAAAGTTTATGAAACAGAACAGTTACACTATTATAAGTATGTAAACTTATATAGTGGGGGTGGTGTTGCAGCAGGTGATTTTAATAATGATGGTCTAAAAGACCTATTTTTTATTTCTAATATCTATTCCAATAAACTTTACCTTAATAAGGGCGGGTTTAAATTCGAAGATATCACTGAAAAAGCTAATATTATTAAACGCCCTGGATTTGATACAGGAGTTTCTTTAGCAGATGTTAATAATGATGGTTATCTTGATATATACATTAATAGAGCAGGTTGGTATAAAGGTGATGTAAAACTCGCTAACATGCTATACATAAACAATGGCGATCTAACATTTACTGAAAAGGCAAAAGAATATGGTATAGCAGATAGTAACAGGTCTGTAAATTCGACTTTTTTTGATTATGATAAAGATGGCGACTTGGATTTATATGTTGTTAACACACTCGAAAATTCTAAATACGCTGGTAAAGTATTAAATCTTAAGCATATAAAGAATAACAGATTTGGTACTGCTAAGCACAAAAGTAGTGATAGGTTATATCGTAATAATGGCAATGGTACATTTGAAAATGTAAGTCATAAGGCTGGAATTGTTCCAGATTTGGCTTATGGCTTAAATGCCCAAATTGGAGATTTAAACAATGATGGATGGCCAGATATATATGTTAGCAATGACTTTACGGGGCCAGATTTTGCCTATGTTAATAATGGAGACGGCACGTTCACAGACAAAAGTGAAGAGTTATTTAAGCATATTTCACATTACAGCATGGGAGCCGATATTGCTGATATTAATAATGATGGATTTACAGATATGTTTGTGGCTGATATGAGTCCCGAAGATTATGTAAGGTCTAAAACAACCATGGCTATGATGCCTATTGAAAGGTTTAATGCTATGACTGCCAACGGACATCACTATCAGTACATGCATAATGTATTACAACTAAGCAATGGCAATGGTACTTTTAGTGAAATTGCTTACCTCTCTGGTGTTGCCAAAACAGATTGGAGTTGGGCAACTCTATTAGCAGATTTTGACTTAGATGGTTATAATGATTTGTATGTAACAAATGGAATGTATAGAAATGTACAAGATAGAGATGTTAATAAAAAAATTGATGATTATATAAATACCAATAAAGAAGATCTTAAAGAAGAAGATTTTTTTAGGTTATCTCAGAAACTTCCTCAGGAAAAATTAAAGAATTACTTATTTAAAAATGAAGGTAACCTAACGTTTAGCAAAAAAACAGAAGCGTGGTCAGATATAAAAGAAACATTTTCTAACGGTGCCGTTTATGTAGATTTAGATAATGATGGCGATTTAGATTTAGTTACTAGTAATTTAGATGAACCTGCCACTATATTAAAGAATAACAGTAGAGAATTAAATAAAGGAAATTATCTTCAAATTTCTTTTAAAGGGCAAAAAAACAATCCCTTTGGAGTAGGAACTAAAGTTAAAGTTCATACTAATAGCGGCGTTATACTTTTTAGAGAGCTAATTAACTCTAGAGGCTACCTTTCTGCTTTGCCAAACCAATTACATTTTGGTTTAGGTAAAGACAAAACTATTAAAAAAATAGAAGTAACATGGTCTAATGGAAATGTTCAGGTTTTAGAAAATATTGAAGCAAACCAATCATTAAAAATAGAATATCAAGAACAAATAGATTCTAATAGTACCAATATAAGTAATCTAAGCTTAAGCACAAAGCTATTTGTTGAAGATGAGACTTTTGAATTTTTACATGAAGAAAAAGTTTTCAATGATTATGATAAACAATTATTGCTACCACATAAACTATCACAAACAGGTCCAGCAATAGCCAAAACAGATTTAAATAATGATGGGTTTGATGATGTCTTTATTGGTGGAGCGCATCAACAATCGGGGCAATTGCTAATCGCAAATAAAGAGGGCGGTTTTCATGCTGTCAATATCTCAGATTTTACAAAAGATAAAAATCATGAAGATGTAGCTGCTTGCTTTTTTGATGCCGATAATGATGGAGATCAGGATTTATATGTTGCAAGCGGAAGCTATGAATTTACTGAAGATTCAGATATACTTCAAGATAGACTTTATATAAACCATGGGAATTTTAATTTTAAACGCTCTCAATCAAAAATACCAAACATAAGAACAGCAGGCTCAGTAGTTAGGGCTTCAGATTTTGATAATGATGGTGATTTAGATTTATTTATAGGGAGCCGTGTTATTCCAGGAAAATATCCTTATGCTCCAACCAATTTCTTACTCATTAATGAAAAAGGAACTTTTAAGAATAAAATTGCATCACTAGCACCACAAGCAGAAACTATAGGAATGATTACAGATGCCCAATGGGCAGATATTGATAATGATTCTGACGAAGATTTAATTATTACTGGTGAATGGATGGGGATTGAGGTGTTTACAAATCAAAATGGATTCCTTTCAAAAAACGAGACTTATAGTTCTTTAGCTTCAGCAAAAGGATGGTGGAATTCTGTAGTGATTGAAGATATTGACGGAGATGGAAATAAAGACATCATTGCCGGGAATTTGGGGCTTAATTACAAATTCCATGCATCAAAAGAAAAACCTTTCCATGTCTATACGAAAGATTTTGATGGCAACGGTATTGAAGATATTATGCTTGCAAAACATTATAACGATAAACAAGTGCCTGTAAGAGGTAAAGGCTGTACAGCGCAACAAATGCCTAATCTAAAAGAAAAGATAGAAACTTATAGTGAGTTTGCAAGTTTAGATTTACAAGGTATTCTTGGTGATGGAATTCAATCTTCATTACATTATGAAGTTACAGAATTTCGATCTGGGATTTTTATAAATAAAGGAAATGGTCAATTCACTTTTGAGCCTTTTCAGATAGAAGCACAAAAATCTCCAATAAACAGTATCGTTTATAAAGACTTTGATGGTGATAATATAAAAGACCTTTTAATGGCTGGAAATAACTATCATTCTGAAGTTGAAACAACACGTGCAGACGCTGGAATAGGAACGTTTTTAAAAGGTAAAAACCAAGGAGAATTTCAGTATATCCCTAATCATTCTATAGGTCTTTATGTAGATGGAGATGTAAGAGCCATAATGCATATAAAAAGTGTTCAAGGTAGCCTCGTTTTAGTCGCTAATAATAACGATGCTCATCAAACATTTAAAATATTCAAATAAAATTTAAAATATGAAAAATATAATTACGAAATTAAATTTAAGAAACACTATTCTGGTGTTTATACTTCTCATTAATATATCATTTTCTTGTTCTTCATGTTCAAAAAGTGATACCTCCGAATCAAAAGAAGTTGAAAAAGAGGAAGAAGAAGAAACCTTAAGTTTAACAAAAACAATCCCCATAGGTGCTAATAGTTGGGTTATGAACAATCTTACTCAGGACCAAAATATAATTTCAGAATCTGGGATCCAGAATTGGTCGTCCTTAGATGATGTTATTCGTACCTATGTTAAAACAGGAGCTGGTGAATTAAATGTCGGATTAAAAATGAAATCTTCAGATGGTTCCTCAAAAATAAAAGTTACAGTTGGCAATACGTCTAAAGAAATCACGAGTTCTAGTACGACTTATAAAACAGAAGAAATTGGAACATTTACAGTACCGGCTGGATATAATTATGTAGAAATAAAAGGATTGGAAAAATCAGGAGATTATATCGTTGATATTAGCGATATCCTTTTCGGCGGTGTTGCCATAGCTTCAGGAGTAACGTTTAACCCCACAAGTAATTTTTACTTTGGCAGAAGAGGACCTTCGGTACACATGGGTTATGATGAACCATCAGGGAAAGATGTACAATGGTTTTATAATGAAGTTACAGTTCCAGAAGGTGATGATAAAATAGGATCATTTTTTATGGCTAACGGACATGCACAAGGTTATTTTGGTATACAAGTAAATTCAGCTACTGAAAGACGTGTATTATTCTCAATATGGAGTGCTTTCAGTACAGACGACCCTAATCAGATTCCTGAAGATTATAAGGTTACTAATTTAGGAAATGGAACAGGAGTAACTGTTCAAGATTTTGGTAATGAAGGGTCAGGAATACAGTGTTTTAAAGATGTAGATTGGAAAGCTGGAGTTACTTATAAGTTTTTGTTGAAAGGAGAACCTTCTACTATTCCTGAATCAACAGATTATACAGCGTATTTCTTTGATCCAGAAATTGGAGATTGGCAATTGATTGCAGGTTTAAGAAGACCAAAAACCAATACTCATTTAAAAAGATTACATTCATTTTTAGAAAATTTCAACCCTAGTACTGGATATCTTTCTAGACGCGTAAATTATGGTAATCAATGGGTCTATACAACCGATAACGCATGGGCAGAAATGACAAGCGGAACATTTACTGCAGATGCAACTGCAAGTAACGGAGATCGATTAGATTATGAAGGGGGTACCAATGGCAATACCTTTTTTCTAAAAAACTGTGGATTTTTTAATGCTAATGTACAGCCAAATACAGCATTTTCAAGAACAGCGTCTGGGGCTTCACCAAATATAGATTTCAATTCCTTAGAAACACCTAAACTTCCTGATCCTCCAACTCCTGTGACATTATTAGATAGGAGTTCGTGGTCGGTTATCGACTATAGTACTCAAGAAGACAAAGGAGGAGAAGGAGATACAGGTCGTGCTGCCGATGTTTTAGATGATAATTTAGATACCTATTGGCACTCTTGTTGGAGCGGTTGTACTGCAACTTCACCACACCATATTACTATAGATATGGGAGCACAAACGGAAGTATTAGGTATAAGATTTGCACAAAGACAGTCTTTATCTAGAACTGTTAAAAATATTGAGATACAAGTAAGTACAGATAATTCAAGTTGGTCCTCATTGGGTAATTTTGAGTTACAAAATATAAAAGAGGTACAAGATGTGAATTTTACATCAGCTCAAACATTTAGGTATTTAAAATTCATTTCTACATCATCACATGATGGTACTGAAAATGCTGCAATGGCTGAAATTAAAGCATATATTATTGAATAAATTAGTTAGTTTGTTTATTTTTTGAGTTAATTTGAGATACTCTTGAGTTTTTTACTCAAGGGTATCATTAACTCGATTTCTACAACTTAAATTTATAGTTCCTCGGAAAATTTAATTTTTTTTAAAATAGAAACCATCTTTCCTTTTTTATTTAAGTGAAAAGTCAAGTTTTATAACTGATCATTTAATTTATACAATTATACATTATAATTATCGTTATTTTTGTGACAAACTTTTTATATTTTGAACAAACTACAAGTTTTATTTTTTACGCTTATTATTGGCTTTGTTTCAATAGCTACCGAGGCTCAGGAAAAAAAGAAAATTGAAATCGAATATGCCGGTAAACTTACTATTGATGAAGAAAATTACCCTGGTGCCAAAGTATTAACACGTGATGATTCACAACAAGTACATATAAAGCACAAGGGATCAGACATGTGGTGTGATAAAGCCATACACTACGGTAAAGAAAATTTCATCGAAGCCTATGGTAATGTTCAAATGAAACAAGGGGATACTATTAATATGACCTCCAAGTATGTTGAATATAGTGGAGCAAGTGGTTTAGCTTTTGCAAGTGGAGATGTTGTTTTAAAAGATCCCAATTCTACAATATCTTCGGACACCCTGTATTTAGACCGCATCAAACAACAAGCATTTTATAAAAATGGTGGAACTGTTGTAAAAGATTCCTCTGGAACGATTACCAGTAAAATTGGTCGGTATTACATGGACCTTAAAAAATATCAATTTGTTGAGGATGTGGTATTAGTAAATAAGGAGTCAACTATTAATTCTAATTTTTTCGATTTCTATTCAGACAGTGGTCATGCCTACTTATTTGGTCCTTCGACCATAACAACAGAAACAAGTGTAACATATTGTGAAAAAGGGTTTTATGACACCGAAAACAAAGTAGGTTATGCTCTTAAAAAAGCAAGAATAGATTACGATAATCGTATTATAGAAGGCGACAGTTTATATTTTGACAATAACATTAGTTTTGCTTCGGCTACCAATAATATAAAAGTAACAGACACTATAAATAATAGTATTATAAAAGGGCATTACGCCGAGGTTTTTAAAGAAAAAGATTCTTTATTTATTACAAAACATGCCCTAGCAATTACACAACAAGAAAACGATTCTATCTATATGCATGCAGATAGAATCATGGTAACCGGTAAACCTGAACACCGTATTGTTAGAGCCTATTACAATGCTAAAATATTCAAGTCGGATCTAAGTGGAAAAGCAGACTCCATACATTCTAACCAAAAAACCGGTATTACGCAATTAATAAATATAAACCGTTTTTCGTCTGACGATAAATTTTCTACGCAACGAAAACCTATCCTTTGGAATATAGCCAATCAAATGACAGGCGATACCATTCATTTAATTTCAAATCCCGAAACAGAAAAAATAGACTCTCTGAGAGTTTTCAATAATGCCTTTATTATAAGTAAAGACACTATAAGCGAAAATGGATACAATCAAATTTACGGTATGAGATTAATAGGGCTATTTAATGAAGAAAACCAGTTAAGACAAGTTGATATTATTAAAAATGCTGAGTCTATTTTTTATACACGTAATGATAAACAAGAACTTATAGGGATTGATAAAGCAAAATCTGGAAGTATTTCCATGCTTTTTGCTGAAGGCGATATTGAAGAGTATAACCGAATAAATCAAGTTGACGGTAAATTATATCCTGAATCTCAATATCCGGAAAAAGAAAAAATCTTAAAAGGTTTTGATTGGCGTGAAGACGAGCGCCCCATGAGCGTTGAAGATTTATTTAAAGATGATCCTCCTTTAGTTTTACCAGTTATAAAAGGGTTAGAAGATTATGTTCCTCAAGAAGATTTCTTTGATGAAGAGCTGTTAAAACGTATTGAAAATGCAGATAACCGAGAGAAAACCGATAAGACAGAACCTTCTAAAGCTTCAAGAAACATACCTAAATCGGCAAAAGAAAAACAAAATTTTTTGGGACCAAAGTCTATCATAGAAAATCAAAAAAAGCTTAGAAACTCTAAGGTTTCAGATAAATAATAATGACATCTGATTTTTTTAAATATCAAGCGCAAACCTCGCCTCATCCGTTAGCTATGGAAATTTCTCATGCTAGTGGTTCCTATATTTATGATATCAATAATAAAGCACATTTAGATTTTGTTGCTGGCATATCTGCTTGCCCTTTAGGACATAATCATCCCAAAGTTGTGAATGCCATTAAAGACCAATTAGACACCTACTTACATGTCATGGTATATGGGGAATATATACAAAAACCAGCTGTAGAGCTTACTAAATTATTGGCAAATAAACTCCCCTCCTCTTTAGAAAAAACATATTTAACCAATTCTGGTACTGAAGCTATTGAAGGTGCCCTTAAACTAGCAAAACGCGCTACGGGTAGAAGTGAAATTATAGCAGCACATAAAGCATATCATGGTAATACTATGGGTTCTATGAGTGTTATGGGTTTTGAAGAAAGAAAACAAGCATATAGACCATTACTACCAAACGTACAATTCATTTCTTTTAATAATGAAACCGATTTAGGGCGCATCACCACTAAAACAGCATGTGTTATCCTAGAAACCATACAAGGTGGTGCTGGTTTTATAGAACCAGAAAAAGGATATTTAGAAAAAGTAAGAAACCGTTGCAATACCGTTGGAGCACTTTTAATTTTAGATGAAATACAACCAGGTATAGGCAGAACAGGTAAACTTTTTGGGTTTGAACATTATAATTGTATTCCAGATATTTTAGTTACCGGTAAAGGTTTAGGTGGCGGTATGCCCATAGGTGCTTTTACAGCATCAAGTAAACTCATGGATTTACTACAAAACACCCCTAAATTAGGACATATTACGACTTTTGGAGGTCACCCGGTTATTGCTGCATCTGCCCTAGCAACCTTACAAGAGATCACAGAAAGCAACTTAATACATCAAACTTTAGAAAAAGAAACCTTGTTTCGCAAACTTTTAGTCCATCCATTAATTAAAGAAATTAGAGGCAAAGGACTCATGCTTGCCATTATAACTACTTCAGAAAAAATAACAAATTCACTAATTCTTAAGTGTCAAGAAGAAGGTTTAATACTATTTTGGCTCCTTTTTGAACCTAAAGCAGTAAGAATTACACCCCCTTTAACTATTTCAAATGAAGAAATCACTAAAGGATGCTCAATAATCATTACCGTTTTAAACGCAATTCAGGATTAATTACATGCCATCAACGTTCTAAAAATCAAAACAAAAGCTCCCAAAAACCCTACTAAAGGCATGGTTGTTGATTACTTTGTTAAAAACATTTGCTTAATCTGTCTTAAAAAGACAAATAGAAGCTTAAATTTATTCAAGTAGAAACTTACAAAAGTGCTTATGGAGTTTAGTCATAACGACAACAACAATTTGCCTCTATCAAAATTCGAATCGATGTTAAAAACAAATCATGTTTTGTTTTTCGATTCTGAAGAGTTTGAAAACATTATTCACCATTATCTAAATCATGGTAAAATAGCTTTGGCAAAGAAGGCCATTAAATTAGGTTTAAACCAGCACACCACCTCTATTAATCTAAAACTTTTTAAAGTTGAAGTTTATGTATTTGAAGACAAACTAGTTGAAGCAGATACTTTATTAAATGAACTTTATAGTTTAGACCCTATGAATGAGGAAATCTACATTCAAAAAGCTAATATATTATCAAAAAAGGATGAGCATCAACAAGCTATAGACGTATTAAAGAAAGCATTAGAACTTACAAATGACGTGATTGATTTATATTCTTTAATTGGTATGGAATATCTTTTTTTAGACCAATTTGAAAATGCTAAAATGTATTTCATGAAATGTTTGGAAGAAGATTTAGAAGATTATTCTGCTCTTTACAATATCATATATTGTTTTGAGTATCTAAGTCAAAATGAAGAAGCCATTTCTTATTTAAACGTATTTCTAGATAAAAACCCTTATTGCGAAGTAGCATGGCACCAATTAGGCAAACAATACTATACCTTAAAAAAGTACAAAAAAGCATTAGCCGCTTTTGATTTTGCTATTATCTCCGACGATACATTTGTAGGGGCATATCTCGAAAGAGGCAAAGTACTTGAAGCTCTAAAACGTTATGATGATGCCATTGAAAATTATAGTATCTCTTTAAAACTAGACGAACCCACTTCTTTTGCTTTATTAAGGATAGGTAATTGTCATGAAAAGTTAAAAAATGATGACTTGGCGGTTCAATATTATTACAAAACTGTACATGAAGATCCTTTATTAGATA
This sequence comes from Flavivirga spongiicola, assembly GCF_030540825.1. NCBI lineage: Bacteria > Pseudomonadati > Bacteroidota > Flavobacteriia > Flavobacteriales > Flavobacteriaceae > Flavivirga > Flavivirga spongiicola. The sequence goes on along the minus strand of NZ_JAUOEO010000002.1, from coordinate 722,490 downwards.
AAGGGTGGATAGCGATAACAAAGTTTTATAATGGGAAAAAGAATTATCAAAAAGCATTATATTATATAAACAAAGCAATTAATATTGATCCTGAAAATGTTATCTACTGGAAGTTATACTCCCAAATTAACCAGAGACTCAATTTTTATGAAGAAGCCGAACGCGGGTTCAAAAGAACTTTAGAATTAGGAAATTATGAACTCAATACATGGCTGTCTCGTGGCGATTTATTAATTAAGCTTGGCGAATCACAAGCTGCTATTTATAATTTTGAACAAGCTTTGGAGTTTTATCCAGAAAACGCAGAATTAGAATATCGTTTAGCTGGTTTATATTTTTCTTTAAATGAAAACGATAAAGGCATATTTCATTTAAAAAACGGCATCGTTTCTAACGAGGAATATGCTTTTATAATTGAAGAGCTTTTCCCTGAGGTTTCTAACAGAATATTAGTTAAAAAACTACTTAAAACAAACCTTTAAGCCAATATCTTATCTTTTTAAAGGAGTTATACCAATTAACAAATAAAATAAACCTAGTAATTCGCTTCTATTGCACTTATATTTCAAGATAAAATTAAACCATAAGCTAAGGCTATGCTTTAATTTTCTATTTTATCTAAGCACACTATAATTCAAATTATTTAAGGCTCATTTTATTTGTTAATTGGTATTAAATGTAGGTATCCAAAATAGTTATTTTTATTTCCGATTTAATTTTTAATCAATGGATATTTCATTAAGCCCAGGTCATACATTAGAACTTCGTTATGAAGGTTAAAACCACAAAAAACTATGACTTTTTATAAATTTTAGCATGGCGATGTTATGCTGAAATTTATAAAAGTAGAGAAGCGTTATGGTTTGCAGTTGTTTTAAGTTGTAATAGATTTTCTAATACATAATTTGGGTTAAAATGTATACCTTTGATTTTAGCTTAAAAATCAGAATATGCAAAGACGATTAACCGATTATTTAATTATTTCTTTAAAAGGCTTAGCCATGGGAGCGGCCGATGCTGTTCCAGGTGTTTCTGGCGGCACTATAGCATTCATATCTGGTATTTACGAAGAATTAATTTCGTCGATTAGTAATATAAACGTGTCTCTTTTTAAAACACTTTTCGCTAAAGGTTTAAAAGCTTTTTGGGCACAATTAAACGGAAACTTTTTACTGGCATTGGCGTCAGGTATTATAATAAGTTTTGTGTCATTTATGAAACTTGCCAAATATTTGTTAGAAAATCACCCTGTTTTAATTTGGTCTTTCTTTTTCGGATTAATAGTGGCTAGTATTTATTTTATTGGAAAACAAATTTCTAAATGGAATATATTAGTAATCGTAGCTTTAATTATTGGTGCTGGTATAGCTTTTTATATTACGAGACTTCCTGCTTTAGCAACAAATGAAAGCCCTTTATTTTTATTTTTTGCTGGAGCTATTGCTATTTGTGCTATGATATTACCCGGTATTTCAGGATCCTTTATATTAATAATTCTAGGAGCTTATAAAACACTTAGCGATGCTATCCATGATATGGACATAAAAAAAATATTGATTTTTGCCGGTGGTGCTATAGTAGGATTACTTAGTTTTAGTCATGTTTTAAAATGGCTTTTCAAACATTATCACAATATTACATTAGCATTACTTACCGGTTTTATTTTTGGATCGTTAAATAAAGTATGGCCATGGAAAGAAACCATAACATGGCACACTAACTCTAAAGGCATAAAAACACCCGTTTTACAAGAAAGCATTTCTCCTCTTTCTTTCAATGGTGAAAGCCAACTTTTGTTTGCTATCATTTTAATGGTTATTGGTTTTTTAACTATTTTCATTTTAGAAAAAATAGGTTCAAAAAAACAATAATGGAAAGCACCAGAACATTTACTGATAAAATTTTTCTCATTCTAAAAGGATTGGGCATGGGAGCTGCCAATAAAGTTCCTGGCGTATCTGGAGGTGTCGTTGCCTTTGTCGCTGGTTTTTACGAAGAGTTTATTTATTCGCTTAAAAAGGTAAATGGTAAAGCTTTCAAATTACTTATAAACGGTCGATATAAAAGTTTTTTTAATTATATAAACGGTCGTTTTTTAAGTCTTCTCTTTTTAGGAATGATTATTAGTTATTTTAGTGTTTCTAAAGTTTTAGATTATCTAATAAAATACTATGAACTTTATGTTTGGAGTGTTTTCTTTGGAATGATTATAGGCTCTATTTATTACATCAACAAAGACTTTAGAGGTAGGAATTATAAAACTTATAGCTCACTAGCCTTAGGGATTATATTGGGCTTAAGTATTAGCTTTTTTAATCCCGCGAAAGAAAACGACAATCTCTGGTTTGTGTTTTTTTGTGGTATCATAAGTGTATCTGGTATGACACTCCCAGGTTTTTCAGGCTCTTTCATACTAATTTTACTTGGCAACTATGTGTTACTACTCGTAGATTCGGTAAATGCTCTTTATGATACCTTCTATGAGATTTTAGGGGGCAATTTCTCCTTTATTAACAATACTGAACGCATAAGAATGCTTAAAGTTCTGGCGATTTTCACATTAGGATCTGTAACAGGCTTAGTTACTTTTTCTCATGTTCTAAGCTATATTCTCAAATACTATAAAAATATTACAACATCTACCATTATAGGCTTTATTATTGGATCACTGGGTGTTGTATGGCCATGGAAAGAAACAATCTATAAAACGACTATTGATGGCCATTTTATATTAGATTCAACAGGCCAAAAAATAATAGAAAATTATAAGCGTTTCATTCCAGAATTAAATACAGAAACTTATTATGCAATAGCATTCGTTTTTTTCGGAATCGCTATTGTATTAGCCTTAGAATGGTATGGTCAAAAAACTAGAAAAACACATGAATAAATTAGGTCTTTTAGGTAAAAATATATCATACTCTTTTTCAAGAGCATATTTCAAAAAGAAATTTGAAGATGAACAAATAACAAATACAACCTATGAAAACTTCGATATTGAAACTATCAATTTATTCCCTTCTATAATAAAAAATACTACAAATTTGAAGGGCTTAAATGTCACAATACCATACAAAGAAGTCGTTATTCCATATCTTGATAAAGTAAATAAAAAAGCGAAGGCCATAGGTGCTGTAAACACTATAAAAATTACTAAAAAAGGAAAACTAGTAGGCTACAACACAGATTGTTATGGTTTCAAAAAAACGCTAGAACCCTTTTTAAAATTGCATCACAAAAAAGCTTTGATTTTAGGAACTGGGGGAGCGAGTAAAGCAATTGCTTACAGTTTAAAAAAATTAGGTATTTCTTATCAATATGTTTCGAGAAAACAGTCTAAAGGAATTGGTTTCACTTACCATTCTTTGACTGAAGATGACATTAAAAAACATCAAATAATCATAAATTGTACACCACTAGGCACTTTTCCAAATATTGACGATTGCCCGAATATTCCATATCAATCTATAACAAACCGCCATATTCTATTCGATTTAATATATAATCCCGAAGAAACTAAATTCTTAAAATTGGGCAAACAAAATAGGGCAGTGACAATTAATGGACTTAATATGTTAAAATTACAAGCAGAAAAAGCTTGGTCTATATGGAATTTACAGTAAGACCTATCTTACAATAGTTAAAACCCCTTCTTAATCTTTGTAAATAATAAGACTTGTTAGTATCTTTAAAGTCTTAAGTAATTTGATGAACCTTAACATTTTTTAAAATGTCTGATATTGATAAACTACAAGAAGTAGAAGAAAGTAACAAAAATAATTCAACCGTAAGCCAATCTGATATTGACTTAACGAACGATTCTTCATTAGAATCAAATGAAGCTCAAAAGGCAAATATTGTCGATTCTGAAGAAGCAGTTAATACCAATGAAACTGTTGATGATGTTACTAATGAAGACATTGAAATCCCAGACACAGACGAAAATGTTGAGATTGATACAGAAGCTAAAACTACAGAAAAAGAAGAAAGCAACGAAGATAACGCAACTGTAAGCCAATCTGATAATGGTTCAACGAATGATGAATCATTAGAATCAAATGAAACTCAAAAGGCTGATACTGTCGATTCTGGGGAAACAGTTAATACCAATGAAACTGTTGATAATGTTACTAATGAAGACATTGAAGCCCCTAATACAAGCGAAAATATTGAGATTGATACAGAAGCTAAAACTACAGAAAAAGAAGAAAGCAACGAAGATAACGCAACTGTAAGCCAACCTGATAATGGTTTAACGAATGATGAATCATTAGAATCTAATGAAACTCAAAAGGCTGATACTGTCAATTCTGAGGAAACAGTTGATGAAGTTGCGAGCGAAAACATTGAAATCCCAGATGCGAACGAAAATGTTGCGAAAGAAGCAGCAGAAGCCAAAACTTCAGAAACGAATGAAAAAGGTGATGAAGTTATTAATGAAATAGAAGAATCTAATGCAGAAGATGCAGAAGACGAAGGCAATAAAGAGAGACATACAATTGAAGTTAAAGACTACGATACTATGTCTTTAGAAGCCCTTGCTATTGAATTAGAAAAGCTTTTAAAAAATGAAAAGGTACAAGCTATAAAATCTCATGTAGATAATATAAATGCCGAGTTTAAAACCAAATTTCAAGCTCTAATAGACGAGAAAAAAGAAGAGTTTTTGAATGATGGTGGCAACGAAATAGATTTTTATTATTCTTCCCCCGTTCAAAAAAGATTTAAAGAAGCATATAAAGAATATCGAAGAAGATTAAATGAACATTACCAAAGCTTAGAAAAAAACTTAAAGCAAAATTTAGCGAATAAGTTGGAGATCATCGAAGAGTTAAAAGGCTTAATTAATCTTGAAGAGAATATAAATACAACCTACAAGCACTTTAAAGAATTACAAGAACGCTGGCGTACAACAGGTCCTATTCCAAGGGATAAGTATAATAACGCATGGAATAGTTATCATCACCATGTGGAGATATTTTACGACTTCTTGCATTTAAATAGAGACCTACGCGATTTAGATTTCAAACATAACTTGGAGAAAAAGTTAATGATTATTGATCGCGCTGAAGAGTTAGCTCAAGATGACAATGTCATGCGGGCTTTTAGAGAGCTACAAGAGTTACATAAAATGTGGAAAGAAGAGCTTGGTCCTGTGGGTAGAGAACATAGAGAAGAAATCTGGGAACGCTTTAAAGCCGCAACAAAAATTATTAATGATAAACGACAAGTTTACTATCAAGAAATAGATAAAGTTTACGAAAAAAACCTTGAAACTAAGCTTGAAATTATAGCTAACATTAATGCTATAAATACACAAGAAAGTAAATCCCATAGCTCTTGGCAAAAGAAAATTAAAGAGATTGAAGAACTACGTAATGCCTTTTTTAATGCCGGAAAAGTTCCTATAAAATTGAATGAAAGTACTTGGGCTAAGTTTAAAGAATCTGTACGTATTTTTAATAGACAAAAAAATGCTTTTTATAAAGGGCTTAAAAAAGAACAGTATAAAAACCTCCAGCTAAAACTAGATTTAATTAAAATAGCAGAAGATAATAAGGACAGTGATGATTTTGAAGCAACAACGCCTTTAATGAAGAAAATCCAAAGTGATTGGAAAAAAATCGGACATGTCCCTAGAAAAGACAGTGATAAAATTTGGAAACAATTTAAATCCGCGTGCAACAGTTATTTTGATAAGTTGCATGCTAAAAGAAATGCTGCAAATCAAGAAAACATAGATGCTTTTAATAAAAAACACGATTTCTTAAGCGCGCTTAAAGATTTAAAATTAACTGATACTAAAGATAAGAATCTAGCAATTATAAAAGAGCAGATTACACAATGGAGAACTCTTGGAAGAGTACCAAATGATAAACGATATATTGAAGGTAAATTTCAAAAGACTATTGATGGTTTACTCACAAGCTTAAATATGGATAAAAATGAAGTTGAAATGATTAAGTTTGAAAACAAACTTGATAGCATTAATACTTCTGATGATGATCACAGAAATTTAGACAATGAACGCTCTTTTATTCGTAAAAAAATTGATGAAGTAAAAAGTCAAATCAATCAGTTAGAAAACAATTTACAGTTTTTCACAAATGTTAACGATGATAACCCGCTTGTAAAAGAAGTTCATCAAAATATTAAAACACACAAAGAATCTCTAAAGCTTTGGAAAAGCAAGCTTCAAAAAATTAAGGAGTTATATTAACAGTAACTATTGAATTTCAAAATTGGGTTTAATTAGTCTGGTTTATTAACTAAACAAAAAACACTGTTATATAATATATAATTTTTAAAAGCCCAATTTTAGTTAATTAATTAGGCTAAAATGCCCACGGTAAATACGTTTAACACCTGTTTGGTCAATAAGTTGTGCAACAAACCAATAGTCAGACGTTGGTAATTGACTACCATTAAATGTGCCATCCCATTTACCATTTTTAGCATTTAGTTGTTTAACTAATTTACCATATCTGTCATAAACATTCACAACCGATGCATTGGAGAAATCTGTTTCTATACCTTTTATTTGCCACGTATCATTACTTCCATCATTATTAGGGGTGAAGAATTTAGGGAATCCAAGAATAAACACATCTAATTTGGCTATACCACATTTCTTTTTATCCCTTACATAAACAGTATGTGATCCAGCACCTACTTGATCGAAAAAGGGTTCATCTTGATAGGAGCCAAATTCATTGTCTAAAGCAAATTCATAATCACCTATGCCTAAATTATTATTATCATTATTAATAGCTATGCTATTATTATCAGATAACTCAACAATAGTAATATCATCTATATCAATACTAGCCTTTGCAGATTCAACAACCGTGAACGAAACGGGAAAAGACTCACAACCAAAACCAGATGTAGCAATAACATTATATGTTCCTCCAGAAACAACTGTTGCATCTGATGAATTACTTACAACCGCTCCATCCTCATCTTGCCATTCGTAAGTATAATTACCGTTTGGGTTAAAGGTTGTTAGCGTGATGGGGTTATTATCTAAACAGTAGGTTTCCGTTTGATCCACTTCAAATTCCGGTCTTGGATTTACTTTTAAAACTAAATGAGGTCCAAGCCCAAAACAATCTCCATTATCATCACTTTCAACACGTACATACAAAATCTGCTCAAAACTTTCTTCATTTACATAATTGGTTTGAGTTACAATTTCGTTCTGTTCTAATTGTGCATCACTTAAGTTTCTAAAATAGTGAACACTTAAGTTTTGCCCTAAAGGAAATTGAGCAATAAATAATGCTGAAGCTTGCGTTAAATCAAACTCACGCAAACCATCAATGGTATCATCATCATCACAAAATTCCAATGTTTCAAAATAATTTAACGGAAATGAAGTTGTTGAAACTTGCAAATTAACAGTTGAAATCCGATAGCAACCACTAGGGTTTTCTACTCGTGCATAAACGGTATTTGCGGTTGAATTATTAAATAACATGGCATTATTGACCATATCAGTATCTGTATTGGCACCTATCATCGATAAATGATACGTAATAGTTAAATTGGAAGCATTATTATTCGTAATAACATCGTTAGCTTCATTTAGATTAAAATCGGTAATTCCATCAGGGGTGCCATCTTCATCACAGTTTTTAAATACAATTGCAGATTGAATTACTGGCAATACATCTACTTCAATATCGAAAGAAATATCCGTATAACAATTGCTATCAATATTATTTGATATTCTCACGTATATAGTTTGGCCATCTTTAATCGTATTTTCGAAAGCATTAGAAGGTGTTGGAATTGGAGTATTATAAGCAGTATCAATAAAATAAGAAAAAGTAAAGTCTGCAGCAGTTTTTCCGTTTAATAAAATAGCTTCATTTAAGGTTAAATCAAAAGTAGAAAAACCATTCGTATCATCCCCATCTACATCCGTATCACATGCGTGCAAAATAGGAATATTAGCTGGCTGAAGCGCTTCCACTGTCTCATAAACTTCTACATCAACAGCAAACCTTAATACACTCTCACAATTATTAATCGTTTGAGCTGCATAATAGGTAGTATTAGTTAATTTTTCAGTACTATCTAATGGTACGCTTCCAGTACTTGTTGTATACCACTGAATAGCAATACCAGTAACAATTAAATCTGAAATTGTTGCATCTTGAATATCACAAAAAGTTTGTAATACACTAGCTATTGGTGGTGGTGTTTTCTGTACTGTTAAAGTTACTGGAGTTCTAGAAGCCGTTGTACAACCATTAAACGTCGCATCGACGTAATAAGTCGCTGTATTGGAAAGAACTGGTGTGGTAAAGTTATTTCCTGTAAAAAGTGAGGCACCTCCGGTTAAAGAAGCATACCAATTTACAACTCCTGATGATGATGTTGCTCTTAAAACTCCTGAACCTGATTCACATACTATAGCATCATCAACAGACAATATAGTTGGAATTGTTATAATTTCTGCAAGAACAGGCGTTCTATCACCTTCAAGACACCCATTAATAGATGCATAAGCATAATATGTTGTTGTTGTACTAATTACTGGTGTAGTAAATAAATTTCCAGAGCCTAATTGAGTGCCTCCAATTGCTGAATCGTACCAAAATACAGTGGCGCCTAAAGAAGGGGTAGCTTCAATGGTGACCGTTCCATCACCGCACCTAGAACTCCCTTTGTTATCTATAATACTAGCAGTATAAATACTTGTGCTTGCTGATATATTAAGACTTGGTTCAGATGGACTACCATATTCAACTATATAGCCTTTTGGTTGATAGTCTCCAGATGGAGCACCTGTATTACTCAAATCATTCCAGGAACCTGCTCTACCAACATTTGGAGCAGTTACATGGGCATAATCCTCATCCCCTACTTGATTGGGTTCTCCTGTATTCCAGTTGGCATAATTTGGAGTTGAGCCATTAATACCACCGTTCCAAAATATAGTGCCAGCCTCAGGGCCAGTAACCCATTTCCAAACGCCTTCAGTTCCTGCATCACTACCTCCTATCCACCCTGCTCCAGCAGCTTGTTCTCCTGATAATTGCGCTTCTTCTGGAGATGTTATTGTTGCTAAATACCCTTTAATTCCAAAATAAGTTCTGGCTTCTGCGGCAGTTTTAGCATCTGTCCAAGTAATACCTAATGAAGGTACATATTCATAATAATGGTCTGTAGAAGGTAAATAATTAGCGTCTCCAATAGTAATTGAAAAAGACTTATCTAATGGGCTTGTACTTGTACTTTGAAGCACAACATCTTTTATTGCTGCAATTAAATCAACATAGCTAACAGGTCCAGCCACCATTCCTTCTAAGGTTAGTTTTCCTTCGAGAGCATTCCACGATGTAATAATATTTGGATGTGTTCCGGTTAGTAACAAGGTATCTTCTCCTGACTGATATCCTGTTGAGATCTGAACAAATAACGCATCTATTCCTGTATCATCTGGATCTACAATATTAAAATCAGTAACTATATTAATCTGACTTAAAGGGCAGTACACTTGGTTCCCAGTTGCAGATAAAGTTGGAGCAATATTTTGCGCACTACTATTAGCAATAACGAAAAAGACCAAAAGCATTAACAAAGTACTTATTCTACAAAACATCAATTTAAAAGTTGATAATTAAAAATATACAATTTAAAGAAATATATTTTTGATTAATCAACTTTATACACCAAATGATAATTTAAAAGGATGAAATGTCAATACTTTATCGTTTATCAGTTATCCATGAATAAATCAGTCTTTTTCAGTACATTCTCTGAAAATTTAATGGTAAAGGCTTACTTTAGTTTCTCTTTAAAATTTCGGCTCCCTTTTTTATAGTAAATGAGCTATAATGATCATTTACTAATTTAGTAATTTCTTTTCCTAATCTTTTTACACTCAAAGTGTCATTTTCTTCTTTTAATATGAATTTAGGAGGTTTATTCATTAAATCTGAATAAACTATACTCCTTTCCTTTTCTCCATTAATAAATAATGAGTTAAGATACTTACTTGACGATATTCTATTAGAGAATGAAAGTGATTTGATCAGATCTGAATCATTTCCAATTATATATATATAATCAGATTCCTCTGTTTGTCCTTTTATCCAATTCCCTATTTCCTCATATGGTGCTTGAGAAACATTCAATAACAAGTTTGTTGTTCTAATTAATTGTTCATATGGAAAAAACAATATAATTATTGCTATTATAAATTTTGTAGAATACTTTTTTATTACGTCTTTATATGATTCTTCATTTATTATATCAACTAATACAATACTTGTAATAATTGCCAAAACAGGAATAAGTTGTTTTATTTGATGTCCGTAATAATATCCAGATGCATTCACGCCTATAAAATCAAAACATAACCATATTATCAATATCCAAAAGTATTCACTTTTCAAGTATTTTCTTTTTCTTTGAAGAAAAAATAAAACAACAAAAGGATAAAAACATGTAATTCTAGAAGACAAAAAAATAGTAATAAAATTATTAAAATGATCTTTTAAACCTTGAGTTCTAGAACCTGAATTTAATAGAATTAACCAAGCACCTTCAATATAATCATTGAATGGCACTCCATTTATAAAAAGAATAAAATAAGTAAACAATGTTGATGCTATAACTCCAGAACCCATTAAAAAGATCCCAAATAGTTTATGTTTTTTAGATGAATTTTTGGCTATAAGCACTAAAAAAGATATGGTTAATGCTATAAAAGTTGTTAAAGCAATTTGTTTAAATGCTATTGCAAATCCCATAGAGATCCCGCTTAAAAACAACCATAAATTAATGTTCTTAGTATCCCTTCCGAGTATTATAAAATAGAAAGAAATAATAGAGAACAGAACCATAAAAGTCTCTGTTTGAGCAAAAGCAAATCCATCCATCATGATCCAACTCATTGTAAATCCATATATGTACATGCTAAATACTCCTGCTTGCTGAGTATGAAGTTTTTTTACTATCAAAAAAAGAATATTCGAAGAAATAACTACTGATAAGACGCCAATAATTCTAATGAATAATATACTGCCTTTAAATAAATAATCAGAAAGAGCATACAAAAATAAAACTCCTGGTGTTTTATTTTCTACAACACCAATATATGGTCTTATTCCGTTTCTATTCCAAACCCTACCAATGTATGTCCAAAGACCTTCATCATATCCCATGTATGGCCAAAGGGCTATATAACACAATACAACAAAAAGAAAAATCGAAATATATAAAGGATTATTTAATATTATATATAAATTATTTTTCTTCATGATATTCCTTCTCTAGATTTATATCCCATATATTATTTTTAGACAATTCTCCATTAATAATATTATTAACTGAAGTTATGGCTGTTATCATAGAATGATCTTGATTATTATATTTATGCATACCATTTCTTCCTATTAAAAATAGGTTCTCTATTTTATTTGTAAAATTTCTTATTTCATTAAATTGAGAATAAGTTCCAAAATATGCTGGGTAGGCCTTAGGAACTTTTATAATGGTACTATCGATCACTTCAGATTCTTCAATAATATTTATGCTTGCTAATTCTTTAATTGCAAATTTGATAAACTCATCATCTTCTTTTTGCCATAGCTCATCTCCTACATTACAAAAATATTCAAGCCCTATCCATACTTTGTCATCATTAGCAACTAAATATGGTGACCAATTATTAAATATTTGTAACCTTCCTATTTTTACTTCTTTTTCTTGAATATAGATCCAATTATCTGATATTAATCCTTTATTAGCACTTTTAATTTTTAGTTTATTTAAAAGAATCCCTACGGTTATAAAATCTCTATATTGTAACCCTTTGCTTATTCGTTGCACTTCAGATGGGACCTTTTTCCCCATTGATTTAATAAGGTGTTTAACCGGCATTGTAGATAAAAAATAATCGCCTTTTAAAGTCATTATCGAATCTGAATTAGAGTCTGAATATCCCAGTTCTTTAATTTGATGATCCTTAAAAGATATACTGGTCACTTTGCTATTCATAATTATTTGTCCACCTCCATCAATCACTAGTTTAGCCACAGTTTCCCACATTTGACCTGGTCCCAACTTTGGATACATAAATTGTTCAATAAGACTAGTATCTGTCTTCTTTTGTTCTATAGTCTTTGCTTTTATAAAAAGTGATCTTATAGCGTGAAGTATTGTTCTTGAGACCGATAATTTTTTTATTCTTTGTGCTCCCCAACTAGCTGAGATTTCTGAACATGGTGTTCCCCATACTTTCTCAGTATAATCTTTAAAAAATGTCTCATATAACTCTTTACCAAATCTGCTGATAAAAAACTCTTCAAGCGATTCTATATTTTTGATTGGGAAAACTCTAATTAACAAATATGTCCACCCTATCTTAACGAGCTTTATAAACCCCAAGGCAGATATTGTTTCCCAATTTATAGAAATCGGATAATCAAAAAACCTTCTTAAAAAGAAGATTCTCGATAACCTAGATCTTATAAGCATCACCTTATCTACTTTTTCTGGATCAGGTCCATCTGTTTTTAATTTTCTGTATAATTTTTTCTTATCAACTTCATTTTTAAAATTAAACTCATCCTTAGCAGGAGCACCTTGTACAGGTAATATATGCTGCCACCATTGCATCACGATATCTGACTTGGAGAAAAACCTATGTCCTCCAATATCAATTCTATTTCCTTTATATACTTCAGTTCTAGAAATACCGCCTATTTTATTGGATTGTTCTACAACTATGGGCTTTATATCTGTTCGCTTAATTAGTTCGTAAGCTGCGGTTAATCCTGCTGGCCCAGCACCAATAATAATGGCAGTTTTATTCATAGATCACAAATGAGAATTGAAAATTTTTGTAAAAAATTCATATTTTGAATTATTCAGACACTATAACAATTTTGCTTCTTCCCAAAAAACGTCCATTTCTGCTAAAGTCATATCTTTTAAAGGTTTATTAATTGTCTTAGCCTTTTCTTCTAGGTATTGAAAGCGCTTAGAGAATTTCTTGTTAGTGCGTTCTAAAGCATTCTCTGGGTTGATATCTAAAAATCTGGCATAGTTTACCATAGAAAACATAACGTCTCCAAATTCGCTTTCCATCGCATCTAGATTCCCAGATTGTACTTCTGTTTTAAATTCTGCTAACTCCTCCTCTACTTTTTCCCAAACTTGATTAGGTGCTTCCCAATCAAAACCAACGCCAGCTACTTTTTCTTGTATTCTATTTGCTTTTACTAGTGCAGGTAAACTTTTAGGTACACCTTCTAAAACACTTTTTTTTCCTTCTTTTAACTTTAAGTTTTCCCAATTTCGTTTTACATCTTCTTCATTCTCAACTTTAACATCACCATAAATGTGTGGATGTCTACTAATTAACTTTTCACAAATACTATTACAAACGTCTGCAATGTCAAAATCATTCGTTTCACTTCCTATCTTTGAATAGAAAACTATATGTAATAACACATCTCCTAATTCTTTTTTAATCTCATCCAAATCATTATCTAAAATAGCATCACCTAGCTCATATGTTTCCTCAATTGTTAAATGACGTAAAGTTTCCATAGTTTGCTTTTTATCCCACGGACATTGGTCTCGAAGTTCGTCCATGATAGTTAACAACCTATCAAAAGCTTTTAGTTGAGCCGTTCTAGAATTCATATATAGTGTTTTAGTAAAAATACAATTATAAATGATTTTATTTATTATGATAAAACAAAAAATCCAGCTTAAAAAGCTGGATTTACTTATAAATAAAATACTGTTAATTATACAGCATTTTGTTTTTTAATCAAGTTTAAGGCAGATCCTTCATTATACCATTCTATTTGAGATTGGTTATAGGTATGATTTAACATAATAATATCTTTACTTCCATCCGCATGAACTACTTCTAAAGTTAGCTGTTTTCCTTGAGTAAATGCATTTAAATCTGTAAAGTTAAATGTGTCATCTTCTTGAATTAAATCGTAATCTGCTTCATTAGCAAACGTTAATCCTAACATCCCTTGTTTTTTAAGATTTGTTTCATGAATACGTGCGAATGATTTTACAATAACAGCAGCAACACCTAAATGTCTAGGCTCCATAGCTGCGTGTTCGCGAGATGAACCTTCTCCATAGTTATGATCTCCTACAACTACGGTTTTAACTCCAGCAGCTTTATAAGCCCTCGCCGTATCTGGAACACCAGCATAATCACCTGTTAGTTGGTTTTTAACAAAGTTTGTTTTTTGTCCAAACGCATTAACAGCTCCAATAAAACAGTTATTAGAAATATTATCTAAATGCCCACGGAAACGCAACCAAGGTCCAGCCATAGATATATGGTCTGTCGTACATTTACCAAATGCCTTAATTAATAATTTAGCACCTTTAATTTCATTTCCAATTGGTTCAAATGGTGTTAATAATTGTAACCTTTCTGATGTTGGGCTAACAGATACTTTTACGCTACTTCCATCTGCAACTGGTTCTACATAACCAGCATCTTCTACAGCGAAACCTTTTGGTGGTAATTCCCACCCTGTTGGTTCATCGAACATAACTTCTTGTCCATTTTCATTAATTAACTTATCTCTAAGTGGGTTGAAATCTAGACGTCCTGCAACAGCTATTGCGGCTGTTAATTCTGGAGAAGCAACAAACGCATGTGTATTTGGATTGCCATCTGCTCGCTTAGCAAAGTTTCTATTAAACGAATGTACTATACTGTTTTTAGGTGCATTTTTAGGATCGCTATATCTAGCCCATTGTCCAATACAAGGCCCACATGCATTCGTAAATATTTTAGCATCCAATTTCTCAAACACATTGAGAATACCATCTCTTTCAGCCGTATAACGAACTTGCTCAGAACCTGGATTAATACCTAACTCTGCCTTCATTTTCAACCCTTTATCTAAAGCTTGTTGAGCAATGGAAGAGGCACGTGATAAATCTTCATAAGAAGAATTTGTACAAGAACCTATTAAGCCCCATTCTACTCTAACTGGCCAATCGTTAGCTTTTGCTTTTTCCGTCATTGCTGAGCCTACTTCAGTAGATAAATCTGGTGTAAAAGGTCCATTTAAAAGGGGACCTAATTCAGATAAATTTATATCAATAACCTGATCAAAATATTGCTCAGGATTTGCATACACTTCTGCATCAGCAGTTAAATATTCTTTTACACTATTTGCAGCGTCTGCAACATCTGCTCTATCTGTGGCACGTAAATATCGCTCCATAGAATCATCATAACCAAATGTTGATGTAGTCGCTCCAATTTCAGCCCCCATGTTACTAATAGTACCTTTTCCTGTACAAGACATAGATGTAGCACCTGGACCAAAATATTCAACAATAGCTCCTGTTCCACCTTTAACAGTAAGAATCTCAGCTACTTTTAAAATAACATCTTTTGGAGCTGTCCAACCAGATAATTTACCAGTCAACCTGACTCCTATTAGTTTAGGAAACTTTAATTCCCAAGCCATACCCGCCATCACATCTACAGCATCAGCACCTCCAACACCAATAGCAACCATTCCTAATCCACCTGCATTTACTGTATGAGAATCTGTACCTATCATCATACCTCCCGGAAAAGCATAATTTTCTAAAACTACTTGGTGAATAATCCCAGCTCCTGGTTTCCAAAAACCGATACCATATTTATTAGAAACAGACTCTAAAAAATTAAATACCTCACTACTTACTGCGTTAGCATGTTTTAAATCTGTTTTGGCACCTTCTTTCGCCTGTATTAAGTGATCACAATGCACAGTAGTAGGCACAGCTACCTTAGATTTTCCAGCTTGCATAAACTGTAATAATGCCATTTGAGCTGTCGCATCTTGACACGCTATTCTATCTGGTGCAAAGTCTACATAGTCCTTTCCTCTTACAAATGTCTTTGTAGGATTCCCATCCCAAAGATGAGAATACAAAATCTTTTCAGAAAGTGTTAATGGTTTTCCGCCTATTTCGCGCGCTTTATCAACGCGTTCAACCATTTTGGTGTATACACCCTTAATCATATCGATGTCAAATGCCATAAAAAATATTTTAAGTATCAGTTAATTTAAAAGTCATGCAAATTACAAAATAAAAACAAAGTTTTAAAAATAAACGGTGCAATACATTACCTGATAATATTAATTTGTTATAGTGACATTATTAATTAATATGACTTACGTTTTATCACTAAAAAATGAATAAAATTGATGATTTAATAAGTCTTCTTATTAAATAAATCTTTTTTTGATAAAATTTGAATCTCTTAATTTAGTTATTGGGCTTTCAAAAAATCGATAAATGATATAAGATATCAAGATAGTCGAGGATATATATACTATGATATAGACCATAATATCAAAATCAGGTAAATTATTAGAGGGTATAAAGTATTTAAGTAATTGTAATATTACAGAATAGTGTATAACGTATATGGCATATGAAATAACACTAATAAAAGTAATAGGTTTCAAAATAAACTCAGGAGCAGTATTCATTTGACTTAACAAAGGAAACATTAACATGATTATAATAGAGTTCATTGGGAGATATAATACATTCCATACAAAAGAATATTCTTCAATTTGCACTGCTTTGATTAACATTAATACATTCCAACTTAAAAATAGAAGCATTCCCAAACCAAAAGAAGTATATTTTATGCGCTTCCAAAATTTCGTTTTTACAATTGAAATATAAGCAGCTAATACACCGTAATAAACAGCATCTATTCTATAAATAACGATAGATTTAAGGCTATTATTCCAATTAATCAATGTTCGAACTGGCTCATTAAAATTGTAAATTGTCTTTGAAATAATAAATAGAAAAATAATTAGAAGCGTCATCCCTAAAAACGTATTAGGCTTTGAAATTTTTGTTTTTATAAAAAGTGTAAAAAACAAGCATAATGGTAATAAAAGATATGCAAATTCTTCAATAGATAAGCTCCATGACTCCATAAAAAACCTTGGCATTTCCGATGAAAAATTTTGAATAAAGAAAACATATTTCCATAAACCATCTGGTAGTGTCATTCCAATATAAACAGCTGCACAAATATTAATCAGTAATGCTAAATAATAATTTGGTAACGTTCTAAACCAACGCCTGATCCAAAAATAAAAAATACTCGAAAAACTAAAATCATCAGAAGTGTATATTCTAAATATAATTCTGCCTATTAAAAACCCACTGAGTACAAAGAAGATTTCTACACCAAGAACCCCAAAAACACTCAAGACATCCAATGTTAACTTCTTGTCTTTAGGGATTATCCATGCAACATGTGAAAAAACAACCATGACTATAGCAATTGCTCTAACTAAATCTAAGCCAAAAACTCTTTGCTTCATATTATTTTTTATAATACTGTAAGGAGGTTGTCTTCGTCCCTGTAAACGTTTCTAAATAATCTTGTAAATATAAATAAACACGATCTTCCGGATAACATAATAAATTTACGTAAACAAGACTCCACTCATTTACATTTATATAATATCTTCCTTCGTGCTCTCTTATAATGCTCTGAACCTTTTCAGGAACTTTACTTTTGTCTTCTTTATTTAAAAAAAAGATATTGCAATATGATGGCTTGCCGGAAAAGTAACTAAATGCCAATAAATGATCATAATAACCTATCAGGTTTAAGGCTGGTAATATTAAAGCATAAAAAGCAACGATTTTTATTTTTATGCTCTTGCTATTCCTTAATTTAAATATATTCCAATCAAAACCATTATATAGCATAAAAAGCAATACAACATTAATCATATTTAATGGAAATACAGTAAAACCTACACCACTATAAATCAAGGTTATTAAAACCATTGCATGCATGAGTGCTAACATATAAATACCAAGTTTTCTAGTTTTATTAAACAGTAATGCCACTCCAAATAATGCCTCGATAAAAGGCACTAACCAAGTAAAAATTTGTCTAAAAAAAACGGGGATAAATGGTATTCTTTTATTTAAGCCTTCAAACCAAAATTCATAAAAAACAACATTGGCTTTATGTAAACCGCTCCAAATGTAAGTACCTGCCATAAGCAGGAAAAAGGCCATTTTAAAATGATTAAAATTATTCCTAAATAAATAGTAAAAGAAAATAATTATGGCAATTTCAAAAAAGAAAGGTTGAATTCGTGTTTGATCAAAAACAGACAATAAAATGTATATAAGAAAAAAACATAAGCCTCCGCTCCCCTTATCTTTTAAAAGAAACCAAACAGCTGACGCACAAAAAACTATTAATAGCAATACATCTATATAATAATTAAATTCTAAAGTTTTAAAAAATAATGGTGTAGTTGGAAATCCTCTATTTGAGAACCAAACAGAAAAACTTAATATTAATGGAATTACGAAACTAATAATTAATAATACTCTAATCAATAACCTTTTTGACATTATTACTCTATTGTTTTAATTAGTATTTTCGTTATTCTAATAATGAAATGGTTTAAATGAAATCTAAAGTAACAAAATATTTTGTTTTTCTAATTTTATTGGTAATTACAATTGCCGGTCTCTATTATCTAAATCTTTCTAATAGACATAAAGCTATTGTAAAAACATACCTGTCTCACAAACTTGGATTCGTTGACAATACATGGAATATAACTTCAAAAGATCATTCTATTTCACTAATTACTCCAACGATGGTAATTGATAATATATATAAATCTATGGAAGGGCCCCAAGTAATAAAACCATTTCAATTAAATTCTAAAAAATCAGACTTACTTTGGATAACTTCTTTTGAAACTAAAGCCATAAATAACAACGAAGATAGCGACATTTCAAATGACTTTATATGTCACACAAATATTGATTTTTATGATAGTGAACACTATGGGAGGTGGGGATTAAATCATAGAATTGGCTCACAATATCCACGTTTAACAACAATGACTAGTGGTATTGAAAATTATCGACTTCCTAAAGGTTTTGGCTTTCCTGTTTTTAGTAACGAAAATTTATTTTTAACCACTCAAACTCTAAATCATAATATTGTTGGAGATGCATTTTCTGTTAAACATGAAATAAATATTGGCTATGAGAAGCACAACGAAAATATGAAACCAATTATGACAAAACCAGTTATGATTGTTTTACCATACGATTCCGAAAACCCTTATGATGGTCCAACTACAAAAAACCCAAATATGTGTTTACCTATTGAGACTAAAAATCATAGTTATACTTATAAAGATGGTATTTCTTATTCTGGACACTGGGTTATTTTTCCAGGTGAGGCTATTTATAAAACAGATATTACTGAACAGTTACAATTATCAGAAAACACCACTTTACACCTTATTGCTACTCATTTACATCCTTTTTCTGAAACTCTATCTTTTAGAGACAAAACTATTGACTCTACATTATTTGTTAGTAAAGCGAAAAATTATATAAATAAAATAGGCCTCGAGGAGGTTACCTATTTTTCTGGTGAAAAAGGCATTGAACTTTATTCCGATCACAAATACGAGTTAGTTTTAAAAACGAATAATACCTCAAATATTAATCAAGACATGATGGCCAGTATGTTTATGTTTTTATATGACAAGGAGATGGATGAAAAATTAAAAAGATACAATCAAAAGCCAGATGAAACTTCTTAGGGTTCTTATTTTATTGCTCATTTTGAGTTGTCAAAACAATTCAGAAAAGCTTCCTGTTTTAAGTTATAAGATTGATGACTCAGGAAATAAAACACATTATTCAATTAAATACGAAGGATTTACGAATCAACTGAATGAAACTTTTGGCACTAAAAATATCGAGAATAAAGTCTTCATTTCAAATTTCTTCTTTACGCGCTGTCCAAGTATTTGTCCACCAATGAGGGATGAATTAATAGACATTGCTAAAGCCTTTAAAAATAACCATCATTTTATGATCGTTTCGCATACAATCGATCCAAAAAATGATAGCATCTCCGTTTTAAAATCTTACTCAGAATCAACGGAAATTCCTAATGATACATGGCAGTTTTTATATGCTAATACTGATAAAACCAGAGATCAGGCTAATCAATTTATAACTGATTTTAAGCCTAAAAAAGATGGCCTTGATTTTTATCACAGCAGTTATGTTTCCTTGGTTGATAAAAAACAATCCATAAGAGGGTTTTATAATATATTGGTTGACGAAGAAGTTAATCGATTAAAAAGAGACATTTCTTTTCTTCTATCGGAATAAATCATAGCTCTTATAAATCTCCTTATTCATTTAAAAAAACTTGAATCTCTTAAATTAGTCATTGGTCTTTCAAAATATTTAAATAATAAATATGATAATCCAAATGATAAAAACCAATACAGTAAGAGAATTAAAAATTTGATCACCAATGGTGTCCCCTCTACACTAATAAAGTTTTGAATTGTAAGCAGCACTATAGAATAGTTAATAAGGTATAAAGCATAGGACAGGACACTTATCTTAGTGATTGTATTCTTAAAAGGCCCACCTGTTTTCCAGCTACTAAAAAAAGGAAAAAACAACAATAGACTTATTGATAATAATGGTAAGTAAAAAACATTAAAAAACAATTGGGAATTTTCCGGTTGCATATTAAATAAGAAAACACAGCTATGCAATCCAATAAATAACAATATCCCTAGTACTAAAAACCATTTTTTATAGTTATTCCAAGCTGAATGAAATACTTGCGCTAAAAATGCAGCAAGGAAACCATAATAAATGCTATCTATTCTATAAATAACTACTTTCCTTATGTGCTTACTCCAATCGTGATGTGAAATGATATCATGATTCGTATGATAATTTATGCGTAAAAAAGTTATTATAATTATGATGACCAGCGACATTACTATGTATAAAGTCTTTTTAGAACAATTTTTAAAAAAGGTCATTAAAATAAGTAGGGCTAAAGGGCCAACTATGTAGGCATACTCCTCAATGGACAAACTCCACGCTTCTGTAAAAAAGCCCGGGTGTGGGCTTGAAAAATTCTGTAAAAAAGCAAAAAAATAAAAAATATTTTCGATGATTTTTTCATGTAAAAAATAAAAGAGCAGAATATTTAAAATAAGAATTAAGAAGTAATTTGGTAAAGTTCTAAACCACCTTCGTACCCAGAAATACAGAAAGTCTTTAACCGTTACTTTTCCTTCATTGATCTGTTTTAGCAAGATCCCTCCAATTAAGTAACCACTTAAAACAAAGAAAAGGTCTACTCCAACTGTTCCGAAAAACTGAGTGACAGTTAGGTATACATTATTTTGATTTGGAAAAAGTAACAGTGTAGAATGTGAGCATAAAACCAATAAAATAGCTAATGCTCTAATAATATCTAATCCAAAAATTCTATGCTTACTATTTATATACATCGATATGACCTCAATGTACAAAAATTTAAAACAGACTCTTAATGATTTCTTCTTCTGAAATACCTTCGGCCTCTGCTTTGTAGTTTTTGATGATTCTATGCCTTAAAATACTATTCGCTACAGCCTGAACATTTTCAATATCCGGGGAGAATTTACCATTAACAGCTGCATGTGTTTTCGCTGCCAAAATTAAATTCTGAGAGGCTCTTGGTCCTGCTCCCCAATCTATATATGTTTTAACCAAATCTGCTGCCACATTTCCGTTAGGTCTTGTTTTGCTTACCATGGAAACTGCATATTCAATAACATTATCTGCTACTGGAATACGACGAATAAGGTGTTGGAAATCGATTATTTGCTGCGCCGAAAACAAAGCATTAACTTTAGCCTGAGTATCGGAAGTAGTGGCTTTAACGACTTCTACTTCTTCTTTAAAAGAAGGGTAATCTAAATTGATTGCAAACATAAAACGGTCTAATTGCGCTTCAGGTAATGGGTAAGTTCCTTCTTGCTCAATAGGATTTTGGGTTGCTAAAACAAAATATGGTAAACTTAATTTATAATGGTGTCCAGCAACAGTAACTGCTCTTTCTTGCATAGCCTCTAAAAGAGCCGCTTGTGTTTTTGGTGGGGTTCTATTAATTTCGTCGGCTAAAATAATATTTGAAAAAATAGGTCCTTTTATAAATTTGAAATGACGATCTTCATCCAAAATCTCACTCCCTAATATATCGCTTGGCATTAAATCCGGAGTGAATTGAATACGCTTAAAGTCTAACCCTAATGCTTGTGCAATAGTATTTACCATGAGGGTCTTTGCTAATCCAGGAACACCTATAAGTAATGAATGTCCTCCTGAAAATATAGAGATTAAAATTTGATTTACAACATCATCTTGCCCAATAATTACCTTCGCAATTTCAGTTTTTAAATCTTTATATTGTTTTACAAATTGTTCGATAGCAACTACATCAGACATATATTTACTTTTTTAACCAATTACCTGAAAATTCACAACCTCTATGTGATCCGCTAATTTTTATATATGTATCTAATATTTTTTCTTCTTGCCATTTTTCAATAGCCTTAATTTTTTTCTCGGTAAGTGCTAATTCTTTAATTTTTAAATAATCTCTTGCATAGCTGGCTTCATGCTCATCTATTCTGTCTGTAACCCTCATAATCTTAAATGAAAGATTCCCCTTGCGATCTTGTTCTGTTAAAACCTGACTCACTTCATTATCTTTTAAATTCTGGATCTGTGCATATTGTTCAGGACCCATTTTTGTCAAATCAAAATTGTAATCTTGAGTTCTTGGATTAATAAGTTGACCACCATCGCCACGCGTTTCTTTTTCATCACTCGATTCTCTTGCAGCATCCGCAAATGTAATATCTCCATCAACAATACGCTTCCTTACATTTTCTAAACGTTCTTTAGCTTCTTTTACGGCTTCACTTGAAACTTTTGGGAATAACAAAACGTGACTTACGTCATATTCCTGGCCTCTGATTTTTTCACAATATACTATGTGATAACCATATTCTGTCTCAAAAGGATCCGACACGTCCCCTTCTTGAAGTGAGAAAGCTACTTGCCTAAACTCTTTTACCATCTTAGGCTTCTTTCTGTTCAATGTATAAATATATCCTGACTGCTTCATGCCTGGATCTTGACCATAAAGAACGACTTTTGAACGAAAGCTAGCACCATTTTCAACAACGTCTACTTTGAATTGTTTTAGACGATCTATCACTTTTTGTTTTTCTTCTTCAGATATTTTTGGCTTAGCAACAATTTGGGCTACTTTAAGTTCGGTACCAAAAACAGGCCGTTCATCTTCTGGTATTTTATCAAAAAATATGCGAACTTCTTCTGGAGTTATTTCAACTTCTTCAACAATCTTAGCTTGCATCTTGCCAGAAAGTTTATTTCCTTTAATAATTTCAAATATATAATCCCTTAAGCCTTTTTCATCTTCTTGCTTATAAAATTTAACAAGCTCATCTATATCTGGTTTTTGCTGTAAAAATTGCTGAATCGTATATTCAACTTCCTGCCTAACTTCTGCATCGGATACTTGAATACTATCTTGAATGGCATGGTGTGCATATAATTTATTTTCCAGTAATTTTCCTAATAATTGACAATCTGTAACGCCTTCTACCGAGCCTCCAGACGCTATTATTTGCTCTCTTTCTCTTGGCACATCAGAATCTAAAATAATATAATCACCTACAACGGCGGCAACTCCATCCACTTTTTTAGCATTCTGCGTAAGCGTTGAATCTACTTTCTTAACGACTTCTTTTTTTGCTTCTTCTTCAATAATTTCCTGTGCAGACATAACATTTACTATTAGTAAGGCTATGCATAAAACTGATATATGTTTCAAATTAATCGTAAATTTCAAATTGTTTATTTTTAATGGCATCTTTTGTTATGTCTTTTTCTAATTCTCTAATAAGCTCAAGTTTTCTATTATTAATAACTATTTGATCTATGGTAGGTTTAACATACTCAAGGGGAGCATTATCATTTCTCAATAAAACATCATTAATTTGCATCAAATATACTCCTAATGAATCTTTGAGTTGTACAAAATTAGATTTTTTTAACAGTTGATTTTTATTTTCGGGGGTAACTACCGGAATTTTATCAACTATCTGAGTTAATTTTATCCATATAGAATCGTTTAATGAATAGGATTTAAACTGTATAGATATAGAGTCCAATTCTTTTTTATCTTCATCATTATAACGTTTAAACTTTTCTTTAATATTTTTAAAATCAATAATATTTTCATCTACATGTATATAACGAAATTTAAGAAGCTCTTCATTTAGTTTAAAAACTTCTTTATTACCATCATAATAATCTTGAGCTTCTTCTTTATTAACTGTGGTATCGATACTTCTTTTAACTAAAGCTTCTATATATGCTTTGGTATATAAATCGTTTTTATACTGAACCACTAATTTATTAAACGCTTCTTGCTTTTCTTCACTTAGATTAAGCATAGCTCCATCTACAAATAACTGTTGCGTTGCCCAACGATTAATAAAACTCTGTATTACCAAAGTACTATCTTCTTTTGATGTTCCCTCAGATACTAAATATTTGATATCATCGTAATACAAATAGGTTTCATTTACTCTAGCAACCGGAATTTGCTCATCTGCTTTTTTAAAAAAATCACATGACAATACCGTTAATAACATAAAAAATATGATGATTTTGTCCCCCACCTACTTATTTACTTTTTAATTTGATTCTTTATCTTGTTTAAAGCTTCTTGATTGATCTTAATTTTATACTTATTACCTAAATCTTTTAACCAATTTTCTTCTTTAAAGGTCTGGTAGTCACTTATAACAATTCCTTTAGCCTCTTCAAGAGTTTGATTCGTTTTTTGTAATACGTCTTTAACTTGAACAATCACGAAAGCTCCATTATGATTATAAATCTTTGAAATGCCTTTTTTAAATTGAAAAGATTTAGGAAGTGCCTGATGTTCTGCATCCATGATACCAGAAGTAAACATCACTTCTACTTTATCCTTACTGTTTACAAGTCTTTTTATTTGGTCTAATGCCATGCCTTGGTCTAACAATTTGGCTACTTTTTTTAATATTTTTTGTTTTGATGAAGAAGCTACTATAGCATCAATACGCTGGGGTAATATATATTTACTTTTATGTACCTTGTAAAAATCCTGAATACCAATAGAATCTGTTTTAGCTGCATTCCAAATGGTCTTTTCCATTAAATCAAATAATAATAAACCATCTCTATATTCATTAATAATATGAGCGAACTCTTCATTTTCAGTTTCTAAATTATCCTCTTGATACTTAATTAAATGATAGTTTAAAAAATCGTCATATCTACTTAAAACAATTAATCTAATTGAAGTCCTTTGCACACCTATTCGCTGTGTTTTTAATAAATAGTGACCAAAATCTTTATACAAAAACTGTTTTTTACCAATTTTAACTAATGGTTTATTCTCGCTAAAATCACCTGGTAACTTCCATACTCTTTTATAATAGTCATCATTAAGTATAGACTCAAAATAATCTAATGCCGGTTGTCCTTTTTTAATATTATACTTTGTTTTTAATGATGCATATAAAGCTTCGTCTATTAATTTAGAACGATCATCCCGTTTTACTTTCTCTTCTAATTCAGGTCTGATAGCTTTAAATTCTGGTATTGGCTTTTTTGCTATTAATTTAGCAATATGCCATCCATATTTAGTTTTAAAAGGTTCTGATACATCATTAACCTTTTTTAAACCAAAAGCAACATCCTCAAATTCTTGCGACCCCAATTGTCCGCTTGAAAAAGGTTTTAGTACGCCGCCTTTCGAAGCAGAGCTTTTATCATCAGAGAATTGTTTTGCTAAAACATCAAAGTCTTCACCTTGATTAATTTTTTTATAAATATCCTGAATTCTAACTTCTGGTTTTTCAGCTAAAGCCCCTACCTTTTTTTCAGCAACCATAATATGTGCTACGGTGCGTTCTCCTCTAGATTTACGCTTATCTAGAACATGAACTATGTGGTACCCAAAACGGGTTCTGAAAGGTTTTGATATCTCTCCAACATTAGTATTAAAAGCGGCAGTCTCAAACTTATATACCATTCTAAAACCAGAAAAGTAACCTAATGATTCTCCAAAAACAGTTTGTCCATTATGCACTTCTTTTCTAACAACTTCAAACCCTTCATTTAAAGTTCTATTTCGAAGCTTCAAAATATTATTGTAAGCTATAAGTGTATCTTTTGCACTTGCATTTGCATCCACTTTCACTAAAATATGCGCTGCTTTTACATCATAAGAAATACGTTCATAGGCTTCCTCTACCATGGCATCAGTAACCTTAGCATCGGTCATAAAGCTTTTTGTTAATTGCTTCTTATAACTAGCTAATTCTCTTTTATATGATGGCTTTTCATGAAACCCTAAAGCTCTAGCTTCTTTTAATTTTAATTTGTAATTAGTAAAAAGTGTTAAATATTCATCAACATCTTTTTGAGATTCGTCTTGAACTAAGTCCAGGTTTTTGTTATACACTCTTAAAAATTCCGATGTATAAACAGGGTTATCATCAACGAAAAAAAGAACACCTTCTTGGGCAGATTGTGCTTTAACATTTAATATTAATGTGATTAATAAAAAAGTAACTAAATATCTTAATGGCATGAGAGTGAAAAATTATTCAATGGTTTACAAAAATAGTAATATAAACCTATATTACAAGTTGTTTTATAAACGATTAAAAAAGGCTATTATTACGCTTTTTAGATTATATTTGGATTGCAATATTATTACTTTTCTTTTTATGCGCAAATTAAAACTTATTTGGGATTTTCGCGGACCAGATGCTACTAAAATAGCACAACATCATGAAATTCACTTAAAAGAATACATCCAATTAGAAAATCTAAATATTTCTATCACTGGCATTGAAAATTTAAATGATACACATGTTATAGCCTTTTTAGTTGTTGAAGAAGATAAAATGAAACCTGTAAGAGATGCTTTAAAACCACATCGCGGACAAGTCTACAACGGCTAAAATCACCTATAATGCGCTTTTTACACTTATTAATTATAAAAAATTAGCCACTATTTAAAAAGAACATACTACCTCTTCACAATATTTTTTCTACTAGTAATAAAAATCCTTATTTTAGTTTATCAAAAATAACTTGCCATCCAAATTTATTCAAGGTCTAAAACAAGACTGTATCGGGAAGCATAGTTAGGCACAATTGAAGGTAATGAAGAAAAAAATTAGACGAATAATATTTATTATAGCATTTGTTACTTCTTTTCAAGTTTTTGCACATCCTGGAGGTAATATGATAGTCGTAGGCAAATATGTTCTTTGGTCGTATGTTAGCCCTATTAATGATACAGATCATCATGCATGTGTAATGATTTGGGATCCAAATTCAGATCCTGAAATACTTTTGAAATCTGAATTTCCTGCGAGTGATTATATGTTTTCTAGCAATGGGGACCATATTTACATAATTGAACAAAGATATCTAGAGAAGACCGATAAATTTGAAATAAGAATTCTTAAAACTCAAATTGGTGAAAAACTGTCTGAAATTTGGGGTTGGTTCGAAGATAAATGGCGAATTGGAGATGGCGGTTTTTTCATGAACTCTGATCAAGAAATTATTTTTGGAAGATACCCGAATATCTATAGTTTGAAAAAAGGTCAAAACTCAAAAAAGTATTTTAAGTTTGACGTTCCAATCAAAAGAATAAGAGCTATTAACAACAATCAAATTCTTCTTCTAGGTGATAGTTCTTGTTGGTTAACTGATCAAACAGGAAAAATAATTAAAGAATGGACACATTTAATAGACTTACAAATTAGTGATGCTCCAATTAATAGAAATCAAATATTTGATGCCGACTTTAAAAATGGAGAATTATTATTAGCATATTGGGGGAAACGGTCTTTTGACATCTTGAATAATGATGGAACTCGAAAAACCATAATACAACTTAAAAAACCGTTTGTTCCTCATTGGGTAGCCTACTACGGTAATGAAAAACTGTTATTCTCTTCAAAATTAGTTTTTAATGGAGCAATGCCTAAACCAAATTTAATATTATACAAATCGGATAACGAAAACATTAATATTTGGAAAAATTAAAAACGATGCCTTGCCCAATTACAACTTTAGTTGAAACACTATACAACACAACACAGCATTAAAACCCGTTTGATTACGCTCTTATTGTAATTTCTCTTTTTATATAATAACAAAAAAAACTACTTTATCTGGAATAATTAGGTGATTCTTTAGTAATAGTTACATCGTGAGGATGGCTTTCATTAATACCACTTGCCGTGATTTTTACAAACTTCCCATTTTCTTTTAATGCCTCTATATCCTTAGCTCCACAATATCCCATACCAGCTCGTAAACCACCTATAAATTGATGAATACTTTCGTATAAATCTCCTTTATAAGGCACTCTACCAACGATACCTTCTGGTACTAGTTTTTTAATATCGTCTTCGACATCTTGAAAATAACGATCTTTACTACCTTGTTTCATGGCTTCCACAGACCCCATACCACGGTAAGATTTAAATTTTCTTCCTTCGTAAATAATAGTTTCCCCAGGAGATTCTTTAGTCCCTGCTAATAGCGACCCTAACATGACCGTATCTGCCCCAGCTGCGATCGCTTTTGGAATATCTCCTGTATAGCGAATACCACCGTCTGCAATTACTGGCACACCGGTACCTTTTAAAGCAGCAGCAACTTCTAAAACCGCAGAAAATTGTGGAAATCCTACACCTGCAACAACACGTGTTGTACAAATTGATCCTGGTCCAATACCAACTTTTACGGCATCTGCTCCTGCATCAACTAAATATTTTGCAGCTGCACCTGTCGCAATATTACCAACTATAACTTCTAAACTCGGAAACTTAGATTTTATTTCTTTTAATACACCAACCACACCTTTAGTATGGCCATGTGCTGTATCAATGACAACAGCATCAACACCAGCATTTACTAAAGCTTCAGCCCTATCAACAGCATCACCAGTAACACCTATAGCAGCAGCAACACGTAAACGCCCATACTGATCTTTATTAGCTATTGGTTTCTGACTAAGCTTCGTGATATCTCTAAACGTAATTAACCCAGATAATTTATAAGAATCATCAACAATAAGTAATTTTTCAATTTTATGCTTCTGAAGGATTTTTTCAGCATCTTTTAAAGAAGTACCTACAGAAGAAGTCACCAAGTTTTCACCAGTCATCACTTCAACAATGGGTCTTGAATTGTCATGCTCGAAACGCAAATCACGGTTCGTTACAATGCCTTTTAATACACCTTCATCATCAACAATGGGAATTCCTCCAATACCATGCTCTGCCATATTCTGTTTGGCATCTTTAACATTGGCTGTAAGAGACAAAGTAACAGGATCTATAATCATACCACTCTCAGCACGTTTTACTTTTCTAACTTTTAAAGCTTGCGCTTCAATAGTCATGTTTTTATGCAAAACGCCAATACCTCCTTCTTGCGCCATGGCTATAGCCATTTTACTCTCGGTAACTGTATCCATTGCTGCCGAAATAACAGGTACATTAATAGTAATGTTACGAGTAAATTTTGTTTGAATATTAACTTCACGTGGAAGAACTTCTGAAAAAGCTGGAACTAAAAGGACGTCATCGTAGGTTAATCCTTCTCCTACTATTTTATTTTGATGTGCAGTCATGATGCAATTACGTTATAATTGCGTGCAAATATACAACTAAAATCTAAGATAGTATGATATTATTTGTATCTGTTTTCACAATATGGCTTAAGTACTTCAATAGCATAATTATAGCGTGTCACAGCTTTTGAAAGCTCCCCTTTAAACCTGACAGCCTTTGGTACTAATAGCCCGTATAAAAACTTTCCTTTTGCAATACGCTCTAAGGTTTTTAAATTCCTAGCATCTATGGTTTTATAGATATTGTCTATCCATTCGTATTGCTCCTTTTTTAAAATAGTTTTATCCCATTCCAAAGCCTTTTCTGTTTTTAATATTGATTGGGAATTATAAAGTCTTTGTAATTCAATAAACACATTATTAAAAACGGTTTCACTTCCTTTCTTTGCATAGGTTTTTATATCCTTTTTTGAAAAGATTGAATAAGGAAACACTTCCATAAGATGCATTTTTTTTGAAATAAAATAGGCCATTTTCACCCAAACAACCTCATGTTTCTTTTTTTTCAATTCATTAAAAAGCCATTTGTAAAAATCGCGTCGCTGAGAAATGCTTTTGTATTCTTGTGATGAATTATTTTTAAGATTAAACAGATTAGCTTCTTGCCATACCAAGGTATTTCTAGTTCTATCTTGTTTTAACCAATCGGAAGGTAATAGCGTATCTTTTTGAGTCTCTTTTTTATAAACCCTAAGACTTTTCCATTCTTTAGCTGATAAAGTAGTATAGTTAAAAATGAGTATGAAGAAAAATATAATCCATCGCATAAGGATCTAAAAATACGAGAAATTATGTTGATAGTTCCTTTTTGGGAAGCAACTGCTTTAAAATAACAAGCACAGAAACTGTAAAAGTAAGTGTCATTAAAATTCCTGAAAGCATAACAATATATTTCATCCAAAGGATACCGGTCCAAAGCATGTACAAGCCTCCAAACGTAAGTACAACTGATATGAATGGCTCTACGATTAAAAATAATTTCAGCTTTTTATTAAGCTTAGTTATAGAAATTATCAAACCAACTAAAAAGAAAATAATTGACATAGATAAAATATGGTTATGAACTAATGTGAGCATTTCTTGATCGCTTTTTTTAAAACGCATCACCTCAGCATTTTCATCATCCTCATTTCCCAGATATTGTTCTTCTATTCCATTTGGATGAGCAGAAGAAGTTTCTCCAACAAATAGCAAGCCTGTATAAAAACCAATGCTTAATACAATTATAAATGCACCTATTAACAGTTTAATTTCTTTAGGAAGTGTAAATATTAATCCATTTAACTGCATTTACAGAATGTTTTTTGAATGAAGTATTTTTAATGATTCTAATAAGTTATTCATAGCATTTGTCATAGATCGAACTGAAATAGTTGCTCCAGAAATAGCCATTATATTATCGCCGTACCTTAACGTATCACCACCCTTTTTTCCAATAAATTGTTTTAGCCAACGTTTACTTCCTATTTCTCCACCATATTCTTCTCTATATATTAATACCTTAGATTTTAAAACAATTAAGTCTTTATCAAGTAATACTAGATAATCAAATTGTGCTGTTTTACTTGAGGCTTGGGAGAGGTAAGCATAGCCCAAAAAGGTATTATTAGCCTCTATTTTAAATAGATTGTCTTCTTCAAATTTAGAAGGTAAGTTTTTTGATATATCTGAAGAAATAGCAACACCTGTGAATTTGAACGTTTCGACACTAAAAGTGTTTTTAATTTCTTTATCTACTTTTTTCTGAATATTCTTTGGCAAACCAAAAGACATTAACAATAGCAATACAGATAATAATGAAATGTATTTAAAATTCATGCTGCAAAAGTATTATTTTTTTTAGTGTTACTTACAACTTAAATGCCAAATAGCTAATTTAGAAATGTTTATTTCTAAATTAGCTATGAGCATTTGAATATCTCATTAGTGTTTATAGCGATTCTTTATATTTTTTTAAGACTTGGGGCGGGGCAAAAATTCCACCACTATTAAGCACTGTTATTCAAACTAATTTAGAACCAAACACCGATTCCGAAATTAAGTCTATTAGCTACCTCAGAACCAGATTGTTCATTATCTCTAAACTGATAATCTCCTTTTAAAACAACTCCTGGGGCAATATGGTAACTTAAACCTGTTGTAATATCACTTCTGTTATAAGAATCGTTTTTTACTAAAGCTCCCGCTGTATCTGCATGTGTGTCATATTGCTCATATCTTGCAAAAGCAAATAAACGTTGTGCTTTATTTTGTGGCAATAGATTGTAAGCAGTCTCTACATACCAACCTTGTAATGAGCTTCCCAAACCTTGGTTTGGATCCGTTGCTAAATCATAATATAAGTCATTGTAATCTTCAGTATCACTAAGACTTGCGTGAATAAATTGTCCACGTGCTGTAAATCTTTTATAAGCATAACGTGCATCTACACCAATCATAGAAATTCCTATATCAGACCCGTCTACCATATCTACATCATCTTCAGCCTGTGTACGACCAAAATAACCTGATAATCCTAATCGCAACCCGGGAAGTCCATAATAATCTAATTTAACAGACAGATTAGGAGAGTTTATAGTTGACTTTATTCCTTTTTGTCTTCCGTTTCTCAATCCACTGCTTCCACCTAGTCTTTTTGTTCCATTAACGGATTGAAATCCATTAAAAACATAAGCTTGGTACCCTAAAGAGATTTCATTAAATCTACCTGTAACACCAACACCTATCTCACGCCAAGTAGTTGGTACAATAGCATTATCTACTGATGGTCTCTCTACACCATTAAATGTCGTTGGTTCATGAAACTCGTTTACAATCCCCATTGGCACTAACATTAAACCACCACGTAAGCTCACGTTAGGTGCAACAGCATAGTTTACAAAAGCTTGTTCTATAAATACTTCTTCAACATGCTCGAATTCTACTTCTGTTACAAATTGAGTTTTATCATTAAACTTATATCCAAAAAGTAAAACTAAACGTTGTACATCTAATTCTCCATTATCGGCTTCTGGCTGGTTATATGTTAACTCTCCATAAGCACCTACAGTAACAGCTTCTCCATAATTACCTGACAATATACGTTGCGCAGCATTTAATTGCTTTTGAGGGTTAAATGTAATAGAATCTTGAGCGGTTTGCGCATAAGCAATTGATGCTATTAAAATTGTAAATAGTAAAGTTAATTTTTTCATTTTTGATTAAATTGTTATTCTTATTTAGACTTATTATAAATAATTGTCAGTTTGAAGTTGCAAATATAAAACTCATAATTACTTACACAAAGTTTATTTAGATTAAATTTAAATAAACTTTTAAACATCTATTTAAGAAACTAAAAATCAGTGTTTTAAAAATCGTAAAATCAATGATAAAAATTAAAAACCTTAGAAGCTTCGTTATAAGCGCTCTCAAAACTAAGCGCATTTAAACTATTATTTTTTTTTGAAGTAAAGTATGATAATAGTTTTTCGGTAGGCATATTACCTGTCAATTCATCTTTCGCCATTGGGCACCCACCAAACCCTTGAATGGCTCCATCAAAACGTTTGCACCCAGCTTTATAGGCTGCATCAACTTTTTCAAACCAAGTACTCGGTGTTGTATGCAAGTGTGCTCCAAATTCAATGTTAGGGTACTGAGGTATTAAATTTGAAAATAGATAATTTATACTTTCTGCATTAGAACTTCCAATAGTATCGCTCAATGATAAAATTTTCACTCCCATCTTTGAAAGTTTTTCAGTCCACTCCCCTACTATATTAACATTCCATGGGTCTCCATAAGGGTTTCCAAAGCCCATAGATATATAAACTACGACTTCCTTGTTCGATGTATTAGCAATATCTAATATTTTTGAAAGTGTTTCAACAGATTGCGCTATCGTTTTATGGGTATTACGCATTTGAAAGTTTTCTGATATTGAAAACGGATAACCTAAATAATCTATTTCCGGATACTTACTTGCGTCTTCCGCTCCTCTGGTATTTGCAATAATAGCCAGTAACTTACTGGTTGCTTTAGATAAATCAAGTTTTGATAATACCTCGGCTGTATCAACCATTTGAGGTATGGCCTTAGGGGATACAAAACTACCAAAATCAATGGTATCAAAACCTACACGAAGTAACGACTGAATATACTGTACTTTCTTTTCTGTAGGAATAAAATCTTTAATACCCTGCATGGCATCTCGTGGGCATTCAATAATCTTCACTTTGTTTTGCATTTAGTCAAAAAATAGAAGGATAAAAATACTATTAATTTAGTTAAGCTATTAACAATAAAATAAAGTTTTTTTTAATTGATCTGTAAGGTTTTATACAATTATGCGACATTATCTTTAACTTCTAAATAACCATACTATGAAAAAAATTACTTTTCTGTTTATTTTTGCGTTTCTTATTTCCTTGACCTCGTTTGGTCAAAGTACAGCAAATTATACTATAGTTTTTGAAAGTTTTTGGGAAACCACAGCTGGTGACTCAGCAAATGGTATTAGTACAATTCCTTTACCTGGCAACCCACATTGGTCTCCTTTAGCTATTGCTACGCATAAAACAGCTAATACAATTTTAATGATGGGAAGCCCTGCTTCAGCTGGAATAGAATCAATTGCGGAAACAGGTAGCACCAGCGCTTTTGAATCTGAGGTCACAGCAAATTCTGATGCTGATAAGTTTGATATTGGTAGCGGACTTGGTTCTGCTCAGGGTACAATAACCAAAAGTATTCAAATTAGCGAAGATCATCCTTTTGTAAGTTTGGCAACTATGATAGCTCCAAGCCCTGATTGGTTTATTGCTGTTAATAGTGAAAATTTAAGGTCAGGAAATGGAGCTGTTAATAATGGTTGGAAAGCAACTTATACGATAGATGTATTTCCTTATGATGCCGGAACAGAGGATGGCAGTGGATATTCTGGAGATAATCTGGACACAAACCCTTTAGGAGTTATAACAAGTTTAGAGAATCTTGCACCATTTGATGGCGTAAATAGTAATATGAGCCATAGAATAGGAACTGTCACATTCAACTATATTGAATCTACTCTTAGTACTGAAACAATTAATACAATTGAAAATATAAAAATATTTCCAAACCCAACCAAAGGCGATATCACAATTTCTAATATTCAAAATAGTGAATTAAACTCAATAGAGGTTTATAATGTACTAGGGAACTTAGTTAAACAAATAGAAATTAAAACAGGAATACCCCAATTAAGTGTTAATTTAACGAACTTAAACAAAGGTATTTATCTGTTAAATTTAAAAACTATTGATGGCGCAAGTAATTCAAAAAAGCTAGTAATCAACTAAAAGTTAAGCATATAATTGAAGGGTAACCGATAAAATTTACGTTTAAACGTTTTTATTATTCATCTTTTTCATTATGGTATACATTTGAAAAAATGTTTTGCCCAAATGAATATTTTTATTACTAACCCAAAACTATTACTTATTTCGATAATATTGTCGGCTCCATACTATACTTTCGGGCAGAATAAAATCGAATCCAGTTGCGGTACAGTAACAACTTCAGAGTCCATTGATTATATAAATAGCATAAAACCACAAATTAAAAAATACGAGAAGGCATTTGCTTTTAGTAAATCTGGAAAAAGTAACACTCACAGAATAGTTAACTCTATTCCTATCAAAGCACATATTATTAGGTCTTCAAATGGTAGTGATGGACTTAGTACTTCCGATCTTAATAATGCCATTGAAAACCTTAATGATATTTATGCAGGTGCTTATATGGAATTCTTCTTGTGCGATAGCATTGACTATATAGATGATGATGTATTTTGTCATTTTAAAAAAGGTAATGAAAGTGATTTAAAAGAAGCATACTATACACCGGGTTTAATAAATATTTATTTTGTCAATCAGTTGTTAAATTCTTCTGATGCAAGCATTTGTGGATATAGTAATAATGTTGGAAGAGATAATGATATCATTGTTATGAAAAACAGCTGTGCAACTAACGGTTCTTCTTTAGCACACGAATTAGGACATTTTTTCTCTTTAACACACACACACGGACCAGATAATAACAAAATGACCACCGAATTAGTCGATGGTAGCAACTGTGATACAGATGGTGATGGTATTTGTGACACACCTGCAGACCCTATACTTTCTAATAGTAATGTTAATAGTTTTTGCGAGTTTATTGGCATAGAAACAGATGCAAACGGACATACCTTTAACCCTGATACGGGTAATTTAATGTCTTATTCCAGAAAATCCTGTAGAAACCATTTCACCGATCAGCAACTAGCTAGAATGTATGCCTTTTACCATACTACAAAAAACTATTTAGCATGTCCATCATTTAACGCTAATTTTAGTGTAGATACTAGCATAACCTGCGAGGAAACCTTAACTGTGAATTTTAAAAATAATTGCTCTAATATTACCAACTGGCAATGGGATATAGATTCTGATGGTATTATTGACTATACAAATCAAAATCCTTCACACACCTATGATACTGGTATATATGATGTAACGCTTACGGTCTCCAATAAGTCTAAAACTATAAAGAAAACATTTTCGAAATTTATAAAAGTAGGCACAGAAATAAACCCTATAGAAGAAAATTTTGAGAATTTTGAAATAGCAGGAGATCATGGTTGGACAACGATAGATACTTCTAAAAGTGGTTATAACTGGTATTCTAATATTGGACAAACTGCTACAGATGGCACAGGTCCTCTAAGTAATAATAAATCAGATGATATCATAGGAAAATATATTTATGCTGAAGCTTCCGGGGCAAACCCTGGAGATGTTGCTGAATTTATTTCACCATGTATTAATATCACCTCATCAAACACCGCATTAGAATTTTCGTATCATATGTTTGGTAAAAACATAGGAGAATTACATATAGATATTAAAACGGATAGCGGTTATATTAATGATGTTATCCCGGCACTTCACGGGAACCAACAATCTAATCAAGATGATGCGTTTTTAAAGAAACTTATTGATTTATCTTCTTATGAGAATGAAACTATAAAAGTTCGTTTTAGAGCTATAAGAGGTGCTAGTTGGGATGGTGACATTGCTATTGACAATATTCTTATTAAGCATATTGAAGAAGAACAAGATTCTTCCAAAACATTATCGAATATAACAGCATATCCAAACCCCATTACAAACGCTTCGCTTTATATTAAATCCAGAAACACTGAAGCTGTTTTAAATTATCAAATTTCTAATTTAGTCGGACAGGTATTCTTATCTGGAACGCTAACTAACCAACCAATTAATGTGAGTAGTTTATCTTCTGGAACTTACTTCCTAACAATTCATAGTGAGAATTCTAGAATCGTTAAAAAGATTATTAAGTAACGAAAGCTCAATATTAATATTCATTATAATCCTGCTAAAGACAATAAGACTGCTTCAAGAACTATTATGTTGAAGTCACGTTAAATAGCTTTTATACTACCTTTCAAGCAAGGCCTTATTAATTTGTTTTATAAGACTTGGACCTTCATAAATAAAACCAGTATAAACTTGTACTAAATCTGCACCAGCATCTATTTTTTCGAGAGCATCTTTAGCGGAATGTATGCCTCCTACTCCAATTATCGGAAATGATTTATTGCTTTTATCTGATAAATATTTTATAACCCTTGTGCTTTTATCTTTTATAGGTTGTCCGCTTAGACCACCATTACCTACACTTTCAAGTAACTCTTTTGAAGCTTTTAAATTACTTCTGTTCATAGACGTATTACTTGCAATAACACCATCTAATTTTGTTTTAGCAACAAGCGCTATGATTTCATCTAATTGTCCATCATTTAAATCGGGAGCTATTTTTAAAAGAATTGGTTTTTGATTTTCAAATGTTGCATTTGCCTTTTGCACCGCACCTATTAACTCCTCTAAATAATCTTTATCATTTAATTTAGCATGACTCCCAACATTCGGGCAACTCACATTAAGTACAAAATAATCAACATACGGATGTAATGCATTAAAACACTCTAAATAATCTTTAGTATAATCTTCAGGTTTTGTATCAGTATTTTTGCCAATATTACCACCAATAATCAATTTGCCCTTATTCTTTTTTAATTGAGAAATAGCAATTTCTACGCCTTCATTATTAAACCCCATTCGGTTAATAATTCCTTGATCATCTTTAAGTCTAAATAATCTTTTCTTAGGATTTCCAGCTTGCCCTTTAGGAGTTACCGTACCAATTTCAATAAAACCAAAACCAAAATTTGCCAATTCGTTATATAACACCGCATTTTTATCAAAACCTGCTGCCAAGCCTACTGGATTTTTAAATGTTAATCCGAATAAATTTCGTCTTAATCTGGCATCTTTAACCACATATAAACTTCTAAAAACAGCAGTAAAACCAGGAATTTTAGATGTGAATTTTATCAACGAAAATGTAAAATGGTGAATTTTTTCAGGGTCGAATAAAAAAAATAGAGGGCGAAGTAATAATTTGTACATCCGGTATTATTTATGCAAAAGTATGCAAAAGTATTTTTAGTGCTATTAAAAAAACTAAATAAACTAAAAATACTAAATAAAAAATTGCACAATTCTGAAAGCAAAAAAATTAATAATCGTATTTTTAAACCCGTAATAGATCATTGAGTCATTTCGCTCAAACCAACCAAATTAAACTTAAAATGATTTCAAAAGAAAACATCATAAAACGATTTGTAAGCTACGTTACTATTGATACAGAATCCGATCCAACCTCGGATACGACACCTAGTACAAAAAAGCAATGGGATTTGGCTAATAAGTTAGCCGAAGAGCTTAAAACTATTGGGATGCACGATGTTAGCATTGATGCTAACGCATACATTATGGCAACACTACCTAGTAATATAGATTATGATGTTCCAACTATTGGATTTGTTTCACATTTTGATACTTCTCCGGATTTTACAGGAGCCCATGTAAACCCTCAAATCATTGAAAATTATGATGGTAATGATATTGTTTTAAATGCAAATGAAAATATTGTATTATCTCCCGACTATTTTGATGATTTACTTTTATATAAAGGTCAAACCTTAATAACAACAGATGGCAACACCCTTCTGGGTGCGGATGATAAGGCTGGAATTTGTGAAATTGTTTCAGCCATGGAATATTTAGTGAATCATCCGGAAATTAAACATGGAAAAATAAGAGTCGGGTTCACTCCCGATGAAGAAATAGGTCGAGGTGCACATAAATTTGATGTTGAAAAATTCGGTGCAGATTGGGCTTACACTATGGACGGAAGTCAAATAGGTGAATTAGAATACGAAAACTTTAACGCTGCCGGTGCCGTAGTAAAAATAAAAGGTAAAATTGTACACCCCGGATATGCTAAAGGTAAAATGATAAATTCTATGTACATCGCTCAGGAATTTATTAATTCTCTGCCACGACTAGAAACTCCAGAACATACTGAGGGGTATCAAGGTTTTTTTCATTTACATAATATGAAGGGAGATGTTGAAGAAACGGTTTTAGAATATATTATTCGCGATCATGATAGAGGTCATTTCGAGGCTCGTAAAGAAGTCATGCAAAAGCTAACTAACGAATTGAATTCGCAATACGGTAGGGAAGTTATTAGTACCGAAATCAAAGATCAATATTATAATATGAAAGAAAAGGTCGAGCCTGTGATGCATATTGTAGATATTGCCGAAAAAGCCATGAAACAACTTGGTATTGAACCACTAATTAAAGCCATTCGTGGTGGCACTGATGGCTCGCAATTAAGTTATATGGGCTTGCCTTGCCCAAATATATTTGCCGGCGGACACAATTTCCATGGTCGTTATGAGTATGTGCCTGTTGAAAGTATGATTAAAGCAACAGAGGTTATTTGTAAAATAGCAGAATTGACGGCTTTAGAGAAGTAAAAAAATTGATTTTGTGAAAAATTTCGGCTAACTTCTTTTGCATCTTGGTATCTTGGTATTAAATAATCTGTACTGAACTTATTTCAGTATAGAAACGGTTATATATTAGTAAAAAACAAACGAAATGAACAAAACAATAAACCTTCAAAAAAAACTAATCATATTTGGGCTTCCATTACTGATTATTGGGTTGATGATTTTGATCGTTAAATCATCAGTATTCCAATTAAACCCTAATAGTTTGGCAATTGGGGTCACGTTTGACCTGTTATTGACAGTTCCTTTTATATATTTTTTACTAATTAGAAAAACCAATATTCCAAAAACGACAATAATCCCTTTTATGGTTTTTGGAATGGTTATTTGTTCAGTGATACTTCCTTCTGAGAATCAATATTACCTCAACCTTTTTAAAACTTGGATCTTTCCAATCATAGAATTATCGGTTTTATCATTTGTAATCTATAATGTTAGAAAAGGCATAAAATGCTACAAACAGAAAAAGACGTCATCTCTCGATTTTTTTACAATCCTTAAAAGTACTTGTTCCGAAATACTTCCTAAACCAGCTGTAATACCATTCGCAACGGAAATCGCTATTTTTTACTATGGCTTTATTTATTGGAAAAAAAGAGAATTAAATGAAAATGAATTCTCATATCATAAAAATAGTGGTAGTATATCTTTATTAATTGCCATTATATTTATTGTTGCCATAGAAACAGTTGTACTTCACATATTACTTGCAAAATGGAGTCATATTGCCGCTTGGATTTTAACTTTTTTGAGTATTTATTCCGGAACACAAATTTTTGGTTTTTTAAAATCAATGATTAAAAGACCTATATCGATAGAAAATGATAAGCTCTACCTTCGATACGGTATTATGAGCGAATCGACTATTGATCTGGAAAAAATCGATTCAATAGAAATATCTTCAAAAGATATTGGGAAGAACAAAGCCGTTAGAAAATTATCATTTCTCGGAGAACTTGAGGGGCATAATATAATAATCAAATTAAAGACAGAACATACGTTAATTGGACTTTATGGCGTTAAAAGAAAATTTAGAGTTTTAGCTTTACACGTTGATGATAAAATTGCATTTAAAAACCGTATAGATAACGCCTTATTATAGGTCTATAAATTAAGTATTTTGTCCCCTTTACCTGAAATTCGATTAAGTTCCTATAGTATTCTTATTTACGTATCTTAGATTAACAAAACAAAATCTTGAATAAAATTACCTTCAGAAAATCTGTTGCATGTAGTATAACCTAAAAAACAAGCGGTCTAAAATCTAAAAAAATGAATCCGTAACCAGGGTTATAGTTAATATATCAACACCAAACTTATTCCAGAGAAATATCATACCTGCATTCTTTCTTATCAAGAAAATAAAATGCATTATTTTTAAATAAAATGCAATAGATTAAAAAAGTATCGTCTTTTTAATCAAAGACCCTTTATAAATGGTTTTAAATGAATTCGGAATCAGAAAACAGTAAAAAACTTAATGATTTTTTTGGTAGAGAGTACCGATCTCTTAAGGCTTATGTGAATAGCAGAATAAAAGATACTGCCAGTCGAAATGCTGAAGATATTATTCAGGACGTAGCTTTAAAATTATTCTCAGGAGCAGATAGATATGCTCCTATCAATAATGTAGCTGGTTTTGTATATAGATCAATTAAAAATAGAATAATTGATATTATGCGAACAACAAAACCAACAGAACAAATAGAAATTGATAGTGAGTTTTTGGATTTAGCAGAAATGATTTACCAATCAACAGACAATCAAACGTCAGAAGAAATGATTCCCCTTTTAAAAAAGAGCATTAAACAACTCAAACCGGGATATCGAGATATTATTATAGCGGTAGATTTCGAAGGCTATTCATATAAAGAAATTTCTAAAGAAACAGGAATTCCTGAAGGCACACTAATGTCCAGAAGACATCGAGCCATTGGAATTTTATATAAAAAATTAGAATCAGAAATTAACAAACATAAAAATTAACATATCATGAAAAATTTTTTCACTCATAAATTCAGAAAAAAATCTCCAGTAGAAATTGCCGGAATGATCATCTTTGGTGCTATTGCCATCACCGGACTTGCAATTTTGTTTGGTTTTGTAATCATGTGGTTATGGAATTGGCTTATGCCAGAAATTTTCGGACTTACTACCCTTAGTTATTGGCAAGCCGTAGGATTGTTTATATTCCTAAAATTACTACTTGGAGGCTGTGGAGGTGGTGGAAAATCGTCTAAAAGTTCGAAACAAAAATGTAACGACAATTCCAAAAGTGATTTTTCAAAATGGAAACATTATGACGAATTTTGGGAAGAGGAAGGCGATGAGCTTTATAAACAATACCTCGAACGAAAAACAAATCCAAGCCAAACAAACGAATCGGAACTCGAATCGCTTTAAGTTTCATTATTTTTTTTATTATTCGATTATGCACCTACTAATATTTGAAACAGATATAAAGTCAAAGAAAAAAATAAAGTCTTTAAAGCCCTTGCTCAATAAGCATTCTGACATTATAAAATGGTCAATCGATCTTGAAGATATTGATAATGTACTTAGAATTGAAGCGACCACTAATATTACAGAATCTGATATCATTGATATGATCAGAACTCATGGTTTTTATATCGAAACATTAACAGATTAGATTCTAAATTGTATCAAGAAAGTAAACTTTGTTAAAACGGAAATTTGTAAATTAAATGCCTAAAGCATTACATTTACACCATATAAAAAATGATACTATGAATCCGTCTGCACAAGGTTGGATAAAAAAACTACTAAAGGAGATTGAAAAAAAGGATGCTATCTTTAATTTTAATGAAGAAGCCTTTTATAATACCTTAAGAAATTGTGGCTTTATATATGGAAGTAATTTGGGTATTGTTGGAGACACTATTAATAAAAAAGATCTTACTGAAGAGGAGCTTTGTAAAACAAATTTGCTTTTAACATTATTGTACACTCATAATAATTCAACGTCTAAAACCTCATTTATTGATAGTGTTATAAATTTTTATACGGATATAAATGAGCTTAAAATTTCATACTTTCAAGAATTATTAGGTGGTAAAAAATCTAGTGAACAACTTGAAAAAATAATTCATAAACGAGTACAAATTGATGCCAATGTACTGACTAAAAACTTTAATTATTTTATTATAAATGCTTTACTATTTATTGATGTACTTGCTTATCAGGAGTTTTTAAAAAACAATACGATTTCAATTGATTATATAAAAAATTTAGAAGCCGCTATAGAGACTATTTCTTTAGATGTTTTAAATTCTAAAACAAGAAAGAATCAGTACGATGAAAGTTTAATAAAGCTCTTTGAATCTTCGCTGCGATTTAAAGATAACGTTCATGTAAATTATAAAAAAGCCATAGAAATTATAAAAACGAAACAAGAAAAATACTATGTTTTAGATTTAGCTTGTATGGCCACATGGGGAGATAGGACTATTGATGATAATGAACAACAATTTTTAATTCAGTTAGGTACCGATTTAAACCTTCATACATCTCGTATTAACCAATCTATAAATACTGTAAATCATTTTTACACTACGAATAAAGACAATATAGCACTTTTAAGTTCTAAAAATATTGTACAGAGTTTTTACAATAACTCTAGTAAAATGGTGAATAAATTGATTACAAGAAATAGCAAGCGCTTATATCAAGAACTTAAAGACAGTAAGGAACTTATGATTTTGTTATCTCAATCTACAGTTCGAGATTTAAATAGCGAGGAACAAAAAAAAGTCCAAGAGCAACTATTGGATGTTTTTAAATCCATACCTAGCCTTGCTATATTTATACTTCCTGGAGGTGCATTATTACTACCTTTGGTTATTAAATTTATTCCAAAATTATTACCTTCTGCTTTTGATGATAATAGAATCGATGATTAATACCAATTCAAATTTAATCATGCGTCATTTTGAAATTCAATTGGTATAATTATGAGAAAACAACTTCACAGGTATTTAAATCGTTATGTCCCTTTTTCCGAAGAAGAAATAGATTTATTTTATAGCTATCTAACATTACAAACGTTTCAAAAAAAAGAATTTATCTTAAAGGAAGGCGATGTATGCAAAATTAAATTCTTTATCACAAAAGGATTAACACGAACTTTTAAGATTGACGATAAAGGCCACGAAAATATCATTCATTTTGGTATAGAAAACTGGTGGATGACCAATATGGAAAGTTTTATTACCGAACAACCATCTCTTTTATATATCCAAGCACTTGAAAAAACAACCATACTTACTATTAGTAAAGTTAATTTAGAAAAAGCCTATATAGCCATACCAAAATTAGAACGGTTATTTAGAATTATTACCGAAAACATGTTTATTGCCATTGAGCGCAAAAACGAACATTACATTAAAATGAATAGTAAAGAACGGTATCATGTATTTATAAATGAACTTAGAGCATTTTCTCAACGGGTTCCTCAATATATGATCGCTTCATATCTTGATATTACACCCGAATATTTAAGCGAACTTCGGAAAAACAAATAATTTTTATTTCTTAAGACATCTTAATTTTTATTTATTTTCTCTATCCTAATTTTGTTTCATAATTAAAAATAATAGTAAACTATGGAACAAATTTCTTATACCGATGTCCCAGAAGGCATGTTTGAAAACTTGAGAATTATAGAAGACTCAATTGACAATTCTCCACTAGATAATAAACTCTTAGAACTTATAAAATTAAGAGTCTCTCAAAAAAATGGTTGTGCTTATTGCCTAGATATGCATTATAAAGAATTAAAACATGCAGGTGAAACGGAACTACGTTTATCATCTTTATGCGTATGGGAAGAAACTCCCTATTTTTCTAATAAAGAAAGAGTTGTATTGAAGTTTGCTGAGACCCTTACAAAAATAAATAGCGCACCAATACCCAAAGAAGATTATACACCATTATTGAGTCATTTTAATAAAAAAGAAATATGCTACCTAACGCTGGCCATAACCCAAATAAATACTTGGAACAGGCTTATGAAAGTATTTCAATTCACACCCGGAAATTATAAAATAGAACATTAACTATGAGTCGAAACATCATTAAATCATTTTTAAGATTAGCCATT
Source organism: Flavivirga spongiicola (assembly GCF_030540825.1). Lineage (NCBI taxonomy): Bacteria > Pseudomonadati > Bacteroidota > Flavobacteriia > Flavobacteriales > Flavobacteriaceae > Flavivirga > Flavivirga spongiicola. The sequence goes on along the minus strand of NZ_JAUOEO010000002.1, from coordinate 677,772 downwards.
AGCGCAGGTTTTCTTTCTGCCGTAGCAGATAGACTTGGGTTTTGGCAACAAAAAGTCTCTGTTTGGGGAAATTGGCAATCTTTTTTAGATTACACACAGCTTATTAATCCTTTAATACCAAAGTCTCTAATTCCTTTTTTAGGATTAACAGCCACCATTGCAGAAATCGTTTTTGCTATTTGTTTACTGATAGGTTATAAAACCGAGTTATTTGCAAAATTAAGTGGATTCCTATTATTAATTTTTGCTTTAGCAATGTGTTTTTCAACCGGAATTAAAGGTGCTTTTGATTACTCTGTATTATCAGCTGCTGCTGCTGCCTTTGCTTTAGCTCTTATGAAAGAAAAACATTATGAAATAGATAGTATTTTAAAGAAAAAGTAGTTAAAGCAGATTTCTATATCTAACAAATATCCGATAAAAGGTAATAACTATGGCCTTTTATCGGATGTTTGCTTTTATACGATTATATGATTACAAAAAAAAAGACAAATTCTATTTTATTTCCGTTAGATTTACAAACACTTGCTAACCTCTAACTAGAAAACATATGACATCGTATACTATAAAAGAAATTAATGATATCTTAAAAGGTGAGTTAATAGGAAACACAACACAATCGATTGATGGACCAGAACAATTACAAAACGCCGAAATTAATCATATAACTTTTATAGGCAGTATAAAATATGTTAAGCATTGGGCAGACTCAAAAGCCTGTGCTGCTGTAGTAAACGATAATTTAAATGTAGAACCTGGAGACAATCGAGCATTAATTAAAGTAAAAAATGCTGATTTAGCTATGGCTAAAATTTTAGAACTCTTTAATCCACCAGCTCCAGAATTTGATACCGATATACATCCTACAGCTGTTATTCATGAAACCGCAAAAATTGGAGAAGGCTGTAAAATTGGTGCCAATTGCTATATAGGTAAAAATGTAGAACTTGGTAACGGCGTTATTTTATATCCAAACGTTTGTGTTTTTGACGAAACAACTATTGGTAACAATACCATTGCTTGGTCTGGAACGGTTATTAGGGAACGTTGTATTATCGGGAGTCATTGTATTTTCCATACCAATGTAAGTATTGGTGCAGATGGTTTTGGATATCGCCCAAGTGACGATGGACGAGGCCTTGTTAAAATTCCACAAATTGGTAATGTTATTATTGGTCATTATGTTGAAATCGGAGCTAATTCTTGTGTTGACCGGGCTAAATTTAGTGCAACAATTGTTGGTGATGGCTGTAAAATAGACAACTTAGTACAAATAGCACATAATAGTATTATGGGACGTTTTTGTATTATGGCTGGGCATAGCGGACTTGCTGGTTCTGTAACTTTAGGTGATGGTGTTATTATTGGAGGAAGCGCTTCTATTAAAGATCACACCACTATCGAATCTGGCGCTACTGTAGGTGCTGGATCTGGTGTTATGAACAATGTAAAAGCTGGAGAAACCGTTTTAGGATATCCTGCACAAGATGCCAGAGATATGCTGAAGCAATGGGTTGCGATGCGAAGACTTGCTAAAAAGTAGTTTTTATTCTGTTAAATATCCATTAGATTTGTAAGTATATTTTATTGTTTATATAATTGAAGTATATACACCTATGCACATAGTGTTAAACTGTAATGCATCTAAAATGAAACTAATACTTACCAGTCTGCTTTTAATATCTAACTTGATCTTATTTTCTCAATCGGATAAGCTGACTGGTGTTTATAATCGTACACTCGGTAAAGAAGGAAATCACTTAATTGAATATAAATTAACTTTAAATCAAGATGGAACCTTCTTCTTCCATTCTTATTCAAATAATAAACGAGGAATCCCACCCGAAGTAAATAAATACGGGAAAGGAAAATGGAGTGCAGAAAACAAAATCATTTCTTTTTTTTCAGAAAAGGAAAAAGACTTTGATGAAAAATATACTTTAGACTTTAATAATTCCAAGGCAAGATTTGTAACAAAATCTCCTAGGGACAAAACTGATCGTATAATAAAAACCAAGCTTAAGTTTTTTGAATCTGAGATCTTCTGGATGCGATCAATTGATATGTTTAAAATATAAAAACGCATTACAACAATGTAAATAATTGCTTAGTTCGTTCCATTTTTAGTAAACTAGCTAAATCTCCATTAAGATTGATAAACTCAATGGCAAAAACACACTTGGAAAAGTAAATAAATTAAAAACATGGAACTTGGGTCTGTACTGAACTAAAAACGTAGTATCTTTTTCGCCGATACGTTTCATACATAAACTCATTAAAACACTATGAAATAAAAATGAAGAATTTCTGTTTAACACTCTTAATAATATTAAATTCAATTTTAGGTTTATCACAATCATTAACTATTGACATTCCTGAAAACCACTTTAAAATAGATGAGACTAATTCCTTAATAGTTTCTCATATTGAAAATATTGAAACTTATAATGATGTTACTGGTTTCAATGAAATAATCATATCCTTAAACCAAAATGATTATAATTTCAATTCAATGCCAACTACTTTGGAGTATTCAGATTCATATTTAATTACTGAAACAAATACAACTAACCAATACACATTATATTTTACACAATTACCAATTATTTCAATAGAAACTCCAAATACAATTTTTGATGAACCTAAAGTGCTTGCTAATTTTGTATATGCTGATAATGAACAAGTTTTAATATCGAATATAGGAATAGAATTAAGAGGTGGCTCATCACAAAGTTATCCTAAAAAAACTTATGATTTGGAATTTTGGGAAGATGATAGCGGTGAAGACACACATAATGTCCAATTTGGAAACTTAAGGTCTGATGATGATTGGATCTTAGATGCTCTATATAATGAACCCTTGAGATTAAGAAGTTATATTTCAAATAAATTATGGCTTAATATACATACTACAAACTACCTAGAAGATGAACCTAAGGCTAAATCTGGTGCTAATGTCAAGTATGTAGAGATGTTTTTAAATGGGAATTATAATGGTATTTATAATCTTTCTGAACAAATTGATAAAAAACAATTAAAACTTAAAAGTTTCAATGGAGATATTCGAGGTGAACTATATAAAGGAATATCTTGGGGAGCTTCTACCTTTACAAATTTCCCCTCTTATAATAATGACAATAGAATTTGGAGTGGTTACGAAATAAAATACCCTAAAGAAGACGATGTAACGGATTGGAGTAATTTATATCAGTTTACAGATTTTGTGATGAATTCATCAAATACCTATTTTTTTGATAATATTTGGAGTGAATTTGATTTTAATAACTATTCTGATTATTTTATATTTCTCAATCTATTAAGAGCAACGGATAATACAGGAAAAAATATTTACCTCGCAAAATATCAATCTGATGAACCTTATTTTTATGTTCCTTGGGATTTAGATGGTTGTTTTGGGACAATATGGAATGGTAACAACGAAAATATCACAAATGACATATTAAGTAACGGGTTAATTAATAGAGTTATAGAATTAAATCCAAATAATTCCTCAAAGAGCATTTCAAATAGATGGTTTGAATATAGAGAGAATATCTTCGATAATACCTCTCTAGCTGAAACAATTGAAACCCAATATGAATTTCTTTTAAATAATAAAATATACGAAAGAGAAGCTTTAGTCTTTCCAAATTATTCATTTAGTGAACAAGATTTATCTTATATGCTGAATTGGCTTGAAAATAGGCTAACTTATTTAGACACCTATTTTGGTGATATCTTATCTATTAATGAAAATAATTCAAATAATAACGAAATATTCCTATACCCTAACCCTGCAAAAGATAAAATATATTTCACTAACATAAATTATTTAATCAATAAAGAGTATAAATTATTTGATTTTTCAGGAAAACTAATTCATCAAGGACACATTAAAGAAAATTTCATCTCCATTAAAAATTTAGAAAAAGGATATTATTTAATAACTTTAAATAATGAAGCTCACAAATTTTTGGTAAAATAACATTTTACAACAAAGAATTAGTTAAGCCCAGTTTCAACATTATTAATTAGGAAACCAAAATTTGGGTTTTCCATATTTACTGATAAGGTAAGAATCCTTAATGCTCTTTTACCTTTCCCATTTCTAATAATTTTCAGTCAAATTCAAGAACACTTAGTTGACCGTATTTAAGAACTATAGATTACACCAACTACTCCAACCAAGCTCTAAAATCTTTAACACGCTCACGAGCTACAATAACTTCTTGTTCGTTATACGCGTTTAGTTTTATTTGTAAACGTGAGTTGGTATAGCTTACCATATCTTTTATAGCATTAATGTTTACAAAGAATTTTCTATTAATACGAAAAAAAGTTTGAGGTTCTAATTCATTTTCCAGATACTCCAGCGTGGTGTCTAAAAGATAATTTCTCCCCTCGGTTGTGTATAAATAGGTGCCTTTATTTTCACTGTAAAAACACTCAATATCATCAATATTAATAAGTTTTAAATGCTGCCCTACTTTTACCGAAAAGCGTTTTTTATATTCACGATCTATCGGGTTTACTAAAAGTTTTTTTATATCGTTAAAATCTAAAGTCACAGCCTGTTTTTGTGGTAAACGTTCTTGATATTTTTTTACTGCGATTGCTAAATCATCTTCATCAATAGGTTTCAACAAATAATCTATGCTATTTAACTTAAAGGCTTGTAGTGCATACTCATCATAAGCTGTAGTGAAAATAACGGCACTTTTAATTTCAATAGATTCAAAAATTTCGAATGATAAGCCATCGCTTAATTGAATATCGAGAAAAATTAAATCGGGATGTTTGTTATCTTCAAACCACTTTATTGACTCTTCAACAGAATGCAACATGGTTTGAGCTTCCATATTTAAGGTTTTCAACATACGTTGTAGACGCCTTGCTGATGGTTTCTCGTCTTCAATAATGATTACATTCATTTCTTTATATAAATTTGTTTATTATCGTGTTTGCTATTGAAGCGTTTTAATGTTGTTTCTTTTAATTGTGAATTCCTGACTTCACTTACACAAACTCTATGTGACATATTAATAGAGTAAAAAACGAAACTAGATAGAAATAACTTATTTACTCCCAACGTTTTTTATCTTTATTCAGAAACTCATTAATCTTGCGTTCTTCCCACTTTTTACTAAAGAATAAGTTTTTACCAAATACACCCATAGCATGAAAGCCCAGACCAATGCCCCAAAAAAGCGGCGTGGAAAATGTCCCAAAGTGCCAAATATTACCATCATTGGCGTTTATAGCAATCATAATAAAAATAAATATGTTAACTACTGCATACCAGAAGGCATGCCAGTAAAAACCTTTAAGCTCCTTTAGCCTTTTTTGAGCTCTTAAATAAGCATCTTCCTTTTTATATTCTTCTGATGAATAATTATAATCTCTATTTTTCATTTTCTTTTGAATTTAGCCCCAACGCATTTTTTCTTCTTCTTCTTCCATAAACTCTTGTATCTTTTTTTCTTCCCATTTGCGTCCCAAAACACCATTGTTTACAAACACATTATAAGCATGAAAACCCAAACCAATGCCCCAACCTGCCATTGGAAACCAAAACCATTGAAAGTCCCAATGAGTTCTATAATTAACAAAAACTAAAAAGGGTATAACTAAGCAATAGGCTATTAAATGATAGTAAAACTCTTTAAGGTCTTCAACCCTTTTTCGTGCTCTTAAATATTTACTGTCCACTTCAGAATCTGGTAATCTTTTCATAATTTCTTTTATTTAATTCCAATGTTTATTATCTTTTTCCTCACGCATATATTTTTCAATTTTACGTTTTTCCCAGTCTCTGCCAAAAGCTGCATCGTTTACAAAAACTCTAAAAGCATGAATAGCTAAACCTATACCCCAACCAAACATAGGAAACCAAAACCATTGAAAACCCCATGACGTTCGATAGTTTATAAATATTAAAAACGGAATGACTAAACAATATGATATTAGGCTATAATAAAACCCCTTGAGTTCTTCTACATGCTTACGTGCACGTACATAACTATCGTCTATTTCTGGTTGTATTTGTGATCTCATAACTATAATTTGTTTTGTAAGCATAGGTATAGCTACAGCAAAACTATTTGCTTCTTTAATAATGTTTACTTTTTTATTCGTTAATAAATCGTAGCGCTGTTTAATATTACTAAGACCTACACCACTACTCTTTTTTACTATTTGTTTTAGTTGTAAATTATTTTCGATAACCAAATTATGCCCGTCTTCATAAATCTTTATATGTAACGGTTTACCAGATGTTACCATATTATGCTTCACCGCATTTTCTAAAAGTAGTTGTAATGATAATGGCACCACTTTACTTTCTGGGTTTGATGCTTTTTCCGGCATATCGAAAATGATACTGTCTTCAAAACGCATTTTGAGTAAAGACATGTAGGTCTTTGCGAATTGTAATTCTTCATCAACGGTTATCAATTCCTTATCCTTTTGTTCTAAAACATAACGATATACTTTAGATAAAGAAGTTGTAAACTTTTGGGCATTATCAGGGTTTTCTTCTATTAAACTGGTTAGTACATTTAAGCTATTAAACAAAAAATGCGGGTCTAACTGATTCTTTAAGGCATCAAACTTAGCACTCGCAGTTCCGGCTATGACCTTTTGCTCTTTTATTCTATTTTGCTGGTATTTATTATAAAAATAAATAATGTGAAAAATGGTAACAATAGTTAAGGTTATCCACAATCCGAATTGATAAGATTTAAGCGTTTCATTTTCGATAAACTCATAAAAAGACCTGCCTTCAAGAGTTAATGACGTAAGCATTCTCAAAATAAACAAGCCCATTAATGTCATTAGAGTAGATCCAAAAATCCCCAAAATAACCTGTTTTACAGTATCTCCTTTTTTCCAATTAAGGTGATTAAAATAATTGAAGAAATACATGTTGGAATATCCAAGCACGAAAGAATACAACTGATAAAAAACAAAATCAATTAAAAAATCATTGATGCTATCAAATTCAAACCCCTCTGAAAGAAAATTATCTATTACAAAGATGGCGCATCCAATAACAAACACTATAATGATATTTTTAACCGATTTTGTCATATTTTTTTGATTCTATTTAGTTTATTTTCCGCAAGACTCTAATATTTGAATCGCACGTTCTTTACCCCAATTAGGATGAAATGATGTTTCTGGTTTAAAGTTAGCAAAAAGTTCTATGGCTCTCTCTAAATCTTTACAAAATGGTGTTGTGTCTTGACCAAAAAAACTAGCACTTCCCATATCCCACTCTGCTTTACAATAAACAACTCTTGGGTTTTCAGGTGCAATTTGTGCTGCTTTTGTATATAATTCAACTACTTTTCCAGACAAGGTCATACCATATGTCGCACCATCAAAAGCAACCCAAGCAGTATGTAATAATGCTTGTAATACTATAATTTCTGGGTTGTCTTTTGAAATAGCGGTAGCGTCATTAATTAAATCTTGTGCTTTTTTTAGCTGTGCTGTAAGTTTCTCTTTGTCTTTTTCTCCAAAACTACTTACAATATTAATTTGTGCTGCATAATAAGGTGGCAACCAATTATCTGGTTCAGCATTTGCAATGCGTTCAAACATATTTGATGCTTCAGTTGGGTTATTGTTCCCCCAAAGTCCAAAAGCTTTTTGCATACCCTTTTCGTAATTAGTTTGAGAATGTATAAATCCCGAAACTAATAGTACTGTAATAATGATTAGATGTTTCATGTATTCGTATTTATAGTTTTAATTATAAAGCAAATATCTCATGCTAACCTCTATTTTTAAAAACGGACTTACCGAACTGTAATTTTTTCCAGATGAAATGTTAAACTCTAAAATTGATTTACATTTTAACACTGAACTCATCTTGACTTTTAGTGTTTAACCGAAAATGAGATAAAATTTGTCCAGACGAGACGCTTTTTGAAAGGCATAGTATAGCTACGGATAAAAAAAGTAACGAAATATGGGCGAATTTTAGCCATGCATGCCTGCCGGCAGGCAGGTTTCAGGAAATAGAAAAAGTCAAGATGGGTTCACTATAAAAAGAACAAGAGATATAAAATATCTCTTGTTCTCACACTAATATAATAACTATTAACAAACCTTAACCTTCATTAAACTTGAAGAATATTGGTACTGCGTAAGATACTTTTACGGGTTTACCTCGTTGAGTTCCTGGTTTCATCTTAGGTAATAATCCTATAATTCGTTCAGCTTCTGTTTCTAAAATTTTATCTGGACCTCTAGATCTTATACCTGTTATATGCCCTTTAGAATCTATAATGAATATTACAGATACGCGTCCTTGTATCCCCAATTCCAATGCTGCTTCTGGGTATTTAAAATTATTAACTACATGTTCTTGCATCTTTTGTTGAAAACAATCCTTCATCTTTTTTTTAGGTCGCCCTTCACATCCAGGAAAAACAGGTACATTCTCAATAACAGCAAACGCAACTTGTACTTCTTCCTCTACTTCTTCTACTTCAACATCGCTTACTTCTACGATATCTCGAATAGCTTCTTCCTGTGACGTTTCTGTACTTTCAATAACAGTTTCTTCTATTTCTTCAACATCATCTATTATTTGAATAGATTGCTGAACGGCTACTGGCGGTGGCGGTGGCGGTGGTGTATTCACATTAACAATAGGAATTTCCTCTTCAAACTCACTTTCCACTTCTAAAAGATCTATAACAACATCATCTTTTTCATAAGTTTTATATTCTAAAACTTGCCAAGAAAAGAGTAACATCAAATTAAGACCTATAGCAAAATAGATACTACTATTTCTATTTATTTCTAATTTTGGATTCTTTTTAGCTTCCATGACCCTAATATTTATTGATAACCAAGTATCATTAATTACTAGCATAAAATTATCATATACTCAGCTAAATAACTATGATATTTATCATATCATAAAATACAGCTCATATTTTGATTATATCGTATTTTTATAGTGTTTTAAGATGAAATTACCTCAGCGAAAATTTTATAAAAACTTAATTAAACCACTTTCTCTTTAAACATTATAGAATTAGAAATCGTCCAGTTCAAAATAATTCTATATATTTACAAACCGAACAGTCGGTTTTGCATTATATTTATGAGTAATAAAAAAAATAAAGTCATTGAAGCAGCAACCAAACTATTTGCTGAAAAAGGTTTTGAAAATACATCAATGGCTAATATCTGCCTTGAAGCTAATGTGTCTAAAGGACTCGTATATCATCATTTTAAATCAAAAGAATCTATTTTGATAGAAATTTTCACAAATGTTACAGATAAAATGATTGAGATGAATGCAAAATCAAAATCTTCTCAAGAACCAAAACTTCAATTGGTACAACTAATAGAGACTATTTTTTATCAACTAGAATGTGACAAGACCTTTTTTCAACTCAATTTAAATATTATGTTTCAGCCAACAACCAGACAGATTTTAAAAGAACAAATAGAAAAAAGAGCCTCTATTTTACTTAACTCTGTAAAAAATATTTTTGATCAGATTTCGCTAGAAAAAAGTACGCTACTTAGTTATGTGTTCATTGCAGAAATTGATGGAATCTCACTAAACTACCTTACTGTATTTGATGAATATCCTTTAGATATGATAAAACAAGAACTCATTAACAAATACATACATTTTTGAATTAATTAAAATTGATAATGATTAGAAAATATAACGAAAAAGAAATCCCTACCCTTATTCAAATATGGGAACTTTCTTCAACATTAGCACACCCTTTTTTAGATAGTGCATTTACTCAAATAGTGAAAAAGGCAATGACAGAAACATATCTTCCAAATTCTAATACTTGGGTTTATGAAGAATCCAATATTATTATAGGGTTTATATCCATGATAGAAAATGAAATTGGTGGGTTATTTGTACACCCAAATCATCATTCTAAAGGCATTGGAACATTACTAGTTAACCATATTAATCAATTTCATAAGGAATTAGAAGTTGAAGTCTTTAATGAAAATAAAATTGGAAAACCATTTTACGAAAAGCACGGGTTTAAGATTTTTAAAGAATATATTCAAGAAGGTACTAATCAAAAAGTACTACGAATGAAAAAACAATAAATTAAGATGGTTACAATCTCACTTCAGGATTTAGGGTACAATAAAACCTTAGAAGCCTATCGAAAAGAACAAAACATCGATTCGTTTGATGTTGGTCGTGTTATATTAGAACATAAAGACAGATATATTGTAAAAACTGCTAGTAAAGAATTTGACGCTGAACTTATCGGCAATTTAAGATTTACCGCAGAAAACAGATATGATTTACCAGCTGTTGGAGATTGGGTAGCCTTTTCTGAATATGACGCAGGAAAAGCCTTGATACATGCCATTTACCCCAGACATTCTATTATTGAGCGACAGGCCGTTGGAAAATATGCTCAGCCCCAAATAATTGCTACAAATATAGATTATGGCTTAATTGTTCAATCTGTAAATAGGGACTTCAACATAAATCGTTTAGAAAGGTACTTAACTATTTGTAACACTTCCAACGTCGAGCCTATTATTGTTTTGAGCAAGATAGATTTAATAGATGAATTAACATTAAACGCGTTTCTTAATGATATAAAAAAGCGAATCAAAGATGTTTCTGTCATAGCCATTAGCAATCAATCTAAAATAGGTTTGGATAACATAAAAGCCATGATAAATAAGGGTAAAACCTATTGCTTATTAGGTTCTTCTGGCGTAGGAAAGTCAACACTTTTAAATCTACTTATGGGCAAAGAATTAATGAATACAGGTGCTATTAGTGAGCGTATAGACAGAGGAAAACACGTGACAACTCACAGAGAATTAATTGTACTGGAACATGGTGGGGTTTTAATCGACAATCCTGGAATGCGTGAAGTTGGTATTACTAATGTTTCCGCAGGGCTTGAAATGACTTTCGATGACATTATTGAATTAACTCAAAATTGTAAATTCAAAAACTGTACGCATATCAATGAAAAAGGTTGTGCGATATTAAACGCTGTTGAAAATGGGGATATTGATTCAGGCTCCTATGCCAATTTTCAAAAAATGGAAAAAGAACGGGCTTTTTTTGAATCAAGTGTTGAAGAAAAGAGAAAGAAAGACAAAGACTTTGGAAAAATGATTAAAAATGTCAAAAAACTAAGAAAACGGAATAAGTACTAATAGGAAGCCTTATTCGTTAAAATAAGATGCCTAAATATTCATTTAAATAGGTTTTATAATGGCTCCTCTAAACCCTTCTGCATGGGTAAAAGATTTATTATCTTAGTACACATATAATATATATATAACATATGTTATATATATCCTATATTTGGGTGTATAAAGAACATATGTTCTTTATACTATTGTTGTACAACATTTGAATGAAAAGCATTTTAGCAATCATAATTTTACTTTTAATAGGTTATTCTTCCTATGCTCAACATACGGATAGGTTTTTAGAATTAGTAAAAAATTTAGAACAAGTTAGTTGTAAAAAGGACACGGTATTTTACAAAAACAGGAACGTATGGTGGACTATGTGTTGGACAACATATGAGCATGATTCTGAAAAATATTCAACCAGAACTGGAGAAATGGTTCAATATTATAAAAACGGACAAATTGCTCATCAGTATTTTTTGGATAATTATGGAAACATGAAAACGATGAAGGTCTTTGACCGAAAAGGAAATAAGGTTGAGGAATATGTAACTACGAAAATCGACTCAAATGCAAAAACGCTGATTGAGTTTTTTGAATCTCAAGACCATATGAAATTCAACACATGGACTTCTATTTACAGATGCTCAAGTAAACTAGGGATACCTTATTTATATAAAGAAGGTCTAAGAGTTAACGGAAATAAAAATGGAGTTTGGACAACTTATTATGACAACGGAGAAATAAAAAAAGAAAAAGAATATTAAAAAACGTTGCACAACAATGTATAAAAATAATGCTTAAGTTTAACCCTAAATCAAAAGGATAGTGCGTATTTGGTCACTCTGATTTTCCTACGGAAAATCCTCGGACACAAAACCGCACTATTCTTATACGTAAACGTTAGCCACAATGTAAGCCACAATGTAAGCCACCAATGAGCAAAAAGATTATAACGATAATGATTCTATCTTCCATATTAAGTTTTTTCGGATGCAAAAAGGAAAAAGAGAAATCCGAATATGACCTTGAGGTTGAAAAAATATTAAATTCTGTAGACGATTGGAAAAACAGGAAAATCTATAAAGTTCTGACTAAAGAAATATTGGATTCTATTCCTGATGACAAACTTGAACAATCTGTTTTCGATAATATTTACGAAATAATTGGAGGCGATTACGAAAATGAACTTGCAAATATCCAAAAACTGACTAATGGACAACAAGGTTTTTGGTCGACTTGGATAATAGAAGGAGAAGTAAATAATGGTGGATTTAATCAGTTCTATTTTAATTCGAGTGGACAGTATGCAAAAATGGCGGAAATCGGATTTAAAACAATTGGAGCGGAAAAGTATGCGGAATTAACTTCTCGTGCGAACAAAATTTATGCGGAAAATAAAGAACGTCTTGCCGAATTTGATGACGGAACAATGGAAAGTTTTAGCGAATCCTATAAAGACAATCCTTTGAACAAGCTTGATGATGAATTTTACGAATTAGGAAATACAGAAAGTATTAGTGATTTACGAATTAAATATATTCGTGAACACATAAAAGAATTTACGACTGAATAAAAAACACAGTGGCTAACACCGTGTAAAAATAATTGCTTGGTTCTCGCCTACTCGGAAAATCCTGCGGATTTTCCTCTGGTTCGTTCCATTTTTAGTATGCTAGTTGCATGCACACGCAACTATCCTTACACATAAACGTTACCTACAATTATGACAAAATCACGAACATTACTTGCATCACTCTTAATATTTATCTCTTTGCAATGTTTTGGACAACAATATTCCGAATACGCAATTGATGGAAACGGATTTGACTCTGTTTTTCAAGATTTAGAGACTGGAAGTTTTAGTGGAACTTTAAATGGAATTTTAATTGTAAAAGACTCTGAAAACAAGAAATCACTTTTAGACTTTCAAGGTAGTTATGGAAAATTGGAAATCGAAAAAGATGAACACGAAGTTTATGACTTGAGTTACAAAAAATACATTGGAAAAACCACAAGTGGAAAAACGGAAATAAAGTATCAGACTTACGGTTCTGCTAACTCATTCGGAATTGAATTTAAGGGACAGTTTTACGAATTGTCTTTAATTGATGGAGCTTGCGACCTAATCATAAACGGGCTTGAATACTCTTATGAATCTGAAAAAAATGCTGAATATCTTATAATACGAATTACTAAAGAAATTAGATTAAAGAATCCTTATAGAAAATCAATAAGTGTTTTACCGAATTCGACTTTAATTTTTGCTATTAAACGGAATAAATAACTGTAGGTAACATTACCTATAATTAATGCGGGTTTGTTGCTTAAGATGTAAACTTCGCATATTCGCCAACACCGCCAAATCTTTTGATTTGGCTTTAGAACTAAAAGATAAAACAAAATAAAAAGTTTTGGCTAAGTGCATAATAGGAAATTCATTACTTTTAACTCCCGCACTAACCATAGCTGTGGACGTTACCTGCAAGCTGAAAAACTCAAATGGAATCCGAATTAAAAAAGTACTTACTAGAACAATGCCGAGATTGGATGCTTAAAGAAGAAATCAAAGTATTAATGAGATTAGGATTAACAGAACACGGAGAAACAGTAACACGAAAAAATGCATTAGTTGAATACAAAATGGAATTACTTTACGGATTTCAAGACAAAAAAGTAAATGACTTAGCCTCTTTAGGAAAAACTCTTGCAGAAGAAAGAATAGCAAAACGCATATTAAAAGACAATCCTAATATTCTAAATAATTGCTCAAATTGTGGAAAACTAGCTAGAACTCCAAAAGCACAACAATGCAGATATTGTGGAAATAAATGGTTTAACAAAAAGTTATGACTAAAGAACCAAGAGGAAGATTATATCAAGATTCAGAGTTTGAATTTGACGAGTTTAACGGATTAAAAATAGAACAACTAATTGTATGTGAAAATCCTGAAACGAAAGAACCAATCCTTATCTATCTTAAAGTAGAAAAGAGAAATTGGCATCAATTCTTTTTGGATGCAGGATATGGGTTTTGGGAAAACTGGGATGAAATAGACACCGAGGATGATTCTTATGATTTTATTGATTACACAGATAAATTTGATTTAAAAGGTCAAACTATTAGTCGAATATTCTGTGAACCTGATTTGAATAATAGTAGAATAACTTTGGATTTGGAAAACTCAATGAAATTGATTCTAAAATGCAAAGACCCAAACATATTTGATTCTAATTCTGAATTAATAATGTCTAAATAAAGCCAGCAGGTAACAATGTATAAAAAACATAGGGTGGTTTAGGCTTAACTTTAAAGCTGGTGTTTATTTACAAAGTCGCCAAATATAAAATTTGGCATTTTCAACAAAAAAGATAAAAGCAAAATATTATATTTGGCTTAGTACCAAACCGAAACGTATCGCTTATCAATTGCCCTACGTTTCTTATACCGAACGTTGTGCTTCAGCAATAAGATTCAATCCCAAACAATGGAACTTGACAAAGAAAAAATAAGATATATCCTTAATTACTTTCCAAACTTAATGACTGAGAAAGAAAGGCTCGCTCATCGTCATTTAATTATGCTTGCTAAATCAAGAGGAAGAAAAGAAATGGAAAAAGCTTTTAAAACGAGAGGTTATTTTACCGAAGATAATGAAGCTTTAAAATTAACCGAATTAGGATTTGAAAAATTGAGATTTCAAATAGCTGAAAGAATTCTAATTGAAGAACGTGAAAATTTATATTTAAATAAATGTCCTAAATGTGGAGAATTAACAATCACACCTCAAAGCAGGCAATGCAAAAACTGTGGGGAGAAATGGCATTATATAAGAGTTGGTAGTTTTGTTATTGAATCTTTTCTTGAAAGAAAGAAATCAATTTTAAACAGAAAAGAAAAATTTCAAGTAATTGGAGTTTTAAAATCTGGAAAAATTGAAAAAGGGAACTATTTGAATTTAACTTTAATTGGCTTAAACTCTAAGCCAGAAATAGTTTTAATAAATAAAACTGGAGAAAATAACGAATATGGAGAAGAGTTAACCTCTTTAGAATTTAATAACCTGAACAATAGAGATAAAGAAAGAATCATTGAATATAAAAAAGGAGCTATCAAATTTGACATTACGAGTGAAAAATAGCCAAAGCACAACAAGGTATAAAAAACATAGGGCAGTTTAGGTTTAATTTAAAAGGCTGGGATTATTTATAAAGTCGCCAAATATAAAATTTGGCATTTTCAACAAAAAAGATAAAAGCAAAATATTATATTTGGCTGATTACCAACTCGAAACGTATGGCTTATCACCTGCCCTACGTTTCTTATACTAACCGTTGGCAATAATTTGAAAAAACTAATTTATAAACTAAAATTTTTGATTATTATTTCACTTGTTTCTTGTGGACAAAACTCATCTGAAAAAAGTCTAAATGGAAGATGGTACGAAACTGAAAACAATGGAAATAGTTGGATGCATTTTTATCCCGACAGTCTTATAATAAAAGTAGACCCATTTGAAAAAGTTGAATGGAAAGCTAATAACTCAAAAATTGAATTTGATTATCCCTTTTTGATCAGGGATTCAACAGGAAACTTGAAAAGAATTCCAGATAAAATTATTGTGCATTATAAGCTTTCAAAAAACAACGATTCTCTTTTTGGAAAATTAGTGAATCCGTTTGGAGAGCATCAATTCGGTCTGTTAAGAGCAAACGACTATATTGAATATCTAAATAAACGGTATAAAATTGAATTTTCTCTACCACAAGATAATTCAATTGACATTATTAAAACTGATGCAATTTATGGGCTTAAGGTGTTTATAGGATATTCAAACAATAAAGTTGTTGGACGGACAGAACTCTCTAAAAACTTAAATAATTTAGAGTCCGATTTTAAAACATTTATTGATAGTATAAAGCCTACATATAGACCTGAAATAGATATGTTTAAAGGCGTAAGGTTTCATCTAAGGGTTTTTGCTGATAAAACAATTGCTGATTCTACAATCACGAATTCTTTAGTGGGAACAATTAAAGATGAAATTTCAAAAACATACGACAGTTTCCCTAAACCACCAAATGACACATTGCCAATAAGGATTTATAGAATATATAAAAGTAATGAAATTGAAAGCCTTGGTATTATGAAAGGAAAAAGAATAAAAACTATTGCCAACATTACCTATAATTAATGCGGGTTTGTTGCTTAAGATATAAAGCTCGCATATCCGCCAACACCGCCAAATCTTTTGATTTGGCTTTAGACTAAAAAAGATAAAACAAAATAAAAAGTTTTGGCTAAGTGTCAGTCGGAAATTCATTACTTTTAACTTCCGCACTAACCATAGCTGTGGACGTTATCTACAATTACAAAAAAAATGAAATTTGAACTTAAACATATAGATGATTTAACTCTTAAGGATTTTATAAATCATAATATTTGGGTTCAATATTACTCTGGGGATGAAATTGACTTTATTGAGGAAGAAGGTTATAATAGAAAAGAAGTTGAATCCAAATTAAAAGAAGTTGATTGGTCTGACGAATATTGGTTTAAATCTTTTCCGACAAAAGAAGTTACTCCATATATGTTTACTAGATATTATGCCCAATTTGAACTCCCAAACAAAAAGATGATTGACGGATATATAGAATTCACAGAATATAGTGGAATCCAAAATTACTCTCTTTATGTTGACGGAGAATTTATTGGATTAAATATACATCACTCTGATATGAATGAAGAGGAAGAAATTGAATTAAAAAATAAATTAGCCTTGAATGAACTCTATCCTATGAAAGTGAAATGTTCAAGTAATATTAAAGTGGATGAAGAATTTAATCCGAATAAAAAGTAGATAACACGGTGTATAAAACATAGCTAATAAGAGCTAAACCGAAAGGTTTGTGTATATTTAAAAAGTCCGCCAAATTTTTAATTTGGCTTTTAAAAAGAGAAAAATTAAAAACAAAATATAAAAATTCGGCTCTGTGTTAACCCGAAAAGTTAGTGTCTTTTTGCACGCTACGTTTCATACACAAGTCCGCTAGCTCTCATTAAAACTGAATGAAAAAAACACCAATGATATTGAAGATTATAGGAAGAATATTTATCTTCTTCTATGAACTCTTTAAGTATCCAAAACTTTTCTTCACAAGAAGGTTTTTATGGAAAAAATACCGAAAAGGAATATTATTTAATTCGGTTTCCTCTTATGAATTAGAAAATGAAGAGAAATTGACCAGACACTACTTAACCACTTGGTACCTTAAACCGAACTTGGAAAAACTGGAAAATGACATTGAATCAATAATGCAAGTCAAAAAAATTAAATACAACGCTATTAAATTGAGTCAAATAGAAAATTCGGACTATGACAGTATTGTCAAGTCTCTTAAATCTGGCAGTAAAAAAACTTGGGAACCGATTATTCAAATAATAGAGGAATTGACTTTTCATTTTCCTAAAATCAAGGAATTTGTCGTAAGAATGACTGAAGACAGTAGCGGCTTCGTGAGAGAAACAGCGTTATTGATTTTGGAAGACGGAAAATTTGACTTTCAGGAAAGAAAAAACATTTATGAAATGCTTTATCAAGATCGAAATAAAAAGGTTCGTGATAGAGTTCTTGATATGATTTTTAGAGAGGGTAAAAAGAAGAAAAATGAGTTTGTTGATTTTCTGGAACAATGGAAAAAAGAAGAGCAAGACCAATCCATAAAGGACTCTTTGGAATGGATGTACAAATAAATAACGAGAGCTAACAATGACTATAGTTAATACGGGTTTTGGTGCTTAACCCAAAGTTTAGTTCTTTGAACCAAGTCCCCCAAATCTTTTGATTTGGCTTTATAAATAAAAAGATAAAACAAAATAAAAAGTTTTGGCTAAGTGCTTAATCGAAAGTTCAGTACTTTTAATTCCCGCACTAACTATAGCCTGAACGTTGTACTTAATGATGAGAAACACCATTACTATATTAATAATTTGTGCTTTTTTAGGATGTAACACAAACCAAAAAAAGAAAATTCCTGAATTAGAAAATACTATTTCAACCGATAAAGTTGAATCTAAAACACTGGATTCTAACTTAGACGGTGTTTGGGGATTAAACAACTATTTTGATAATATACTTGCTGACAAAGAAATAGCCAAATATCGAATTCCAGCACCAACTTGGTTTGCTATTTTATTGGAAATAAAAAATGATTCCTTAATAAGTTATGGCTCAATTATAGAGTTGGAAGAAAAACTAAATTTTAATTCTGACACCTTAGCTGTATTTAATTCTTTCAGTGGAAAATATGCGTTATTCAAAAAAAGTAATGAATTACACCTAAAACAATTTCCGAATCAAGATATTATAGATTCGACCACATATATTTTCAGAAAAAGAAATGATTTAAAAAACTTACTTGAAGACAAAGATAGAGTTCATAAAATTAGCAGTAATATAACGAAATACTTTAATGAAAATCTTATTTCGGGAGTTTATGAAAATAAGAAAAACAAAGAAATTATAACTTTTAAAAAAAATGGAGACTTGATAAACTTTACCGGATTTGACAAATATGAAGTGAGAAATTATTTTGGAACTCTTCATCCTCATAAAAATTTAGATGTGATAACATTTACCAATTCAAAACAAAATGACTACAAACAGTTCAATTGGAAATTTGAAAATAAGAAATTAATCTTAACTGAATTTGTTCACGAAAAGGTTGATTACAAAGGAAAAAAAGAAATAACTGATGATTTTGTACTCGGAAAAAAAGTAATTGAATTAATAAATAGAAAAAATCACTAAGTACAACATTGTATAAAATTAATTGCTTGGTACTTGTCTACCTACGAAAATCCTCGCGGATTTTCTATTTGGTTTGTATTTGCTAAATTAGTTGCTTAACCACGCAACTAATCTTATACGTGACCGTTAGGTGCAATTACTATGATGATCGAAAGAAGATTTTTTGTTTGGGACGAAGAAGACAATAATACTCCTGTCAAACTTGGAGACAGAGTAAGTAATCTGCTTGAGCAAAAAGTCATAGTTAAAAGTGGAGAAAAAGACTCAGAATTTAAACTTACCCAAAATGAAAATATTTGGATAGGTTCTAAAAACGACCTTATAAATTATATCTACTTCACCAGAAATTCTGGAGATGAACTTTTAAGGTTTGATCCTTTTAAGTTCGACTATCCTGCTACCGAACCTATTACTGAATTTTTAAATGAGAAATATGAACAAATACTCTTTAAAAATATTGATGAAGTAAAGAAAAATTATTCAGGAGATCTTCTTTATATGGTTTTTAGAGACTTTAACCCCTCTAACATATTTCTTATGAGGCTTGAAAATGAAAACTAATGGAAAATTACAACTTTATTGCCTCGGACAACTTTGACCTAGCTGATTTTAATGAACTTGACAAATTCGTTGATTCATTTCCTGACTTTCAAACAGTATCATTAAATAATGACAATGAACTGGAGAAATTATTGGAGTTGATGAAAATTAGTAATTACAGTGAATTAGAAATTCCTGCATCTGAATTTCAAAGATATTGGGACATATCAACTTCCAAATTGCCAGAATTCAATGAGACTGAATTTGATGAGTTCTATGAGCTATGGCTTACTAAATCTGAGAGAATGAATAATATGGATGAATATGGTCAATTAATATTCCTTCAGAGGCTTTCACTTGACTGGAATACAAGGAAATACCGAATGATAGTTAAGGAAATAAAAAGCACCTAACAATGTATATAGCAAATAGGGCGTTCGGTAGTTTAAGAAAGTTCAGTGCTATTTACAAACACCGCCAAATCGTTGATTTGGCTTTTAAGAATGAATAAATTAAAAACAAAATACAACGTTTTG
This sequence comes from Flavivirga spongiicola, assembly GCF_030540825.1. Classification (NCBI taxonomy): domain Bacteria; kingdom Pseudomonadati; phylum Bacteroidota; class Flavobacteriia; order Flavobacteriales; family Flavobacteriaceae; genus Flavivirga; species Flavivirga spongiicola. The sequence goes on along the minus strand of NZ_JAUOEO010000002.1, from coordinate 657,713 downwards.
GCTCGGTGTAAACCCGAAAGTTCATCGCTTTCTACTGCCCTACTTGCCATATACTAAACGTTAGCACAAATTATAAATAACCTCAAATTAAATGACAAAAATAATCTTGCAACTAATATTTCTTCTTTCTTTTTTTAATATTGTTGCTCAAAACTCAAAAATTGAAATAGGTCCTGAGATTGGATTAAATATTAGTGATTATCGATATATTGAGGCTAAATATGTAAAAGGTTCTGCTATGAAAAGAGCGTCATTTGGAGTTGTAGGCAAATACAACTTTTCTAGAAATTGGGCTCTTAAATCAAAGCTAAAATATGAAGGCAAAGGTATTTTGATTAAAGTCGATTTTGGCAGAGGGCTTTTAACACAAAAATTAAACTATTTAGTAATGCCTCTTATGGCTGAATGGAGATTAGGCAAAGGAAATTTACAAGGTTTTTTAAATTTTGGTATGTATGGAGGTCGGCTAATGTCGGCTACAAAAGAATATTTTAATGAACATACAATGGGTGAAAAAGATATTAAGAATAATAAAGATGAATTCAAGCCATATGATTCAGGGCTTTCTGGTGGGATTGGAGCTATATACAAATTAAAAAACAATTTAAAAATCACTATTGATTTGGGCGGACAATTTGGAATGACTCCAATTGATTCTGGATTAAAACGTGGTATTGGTTGGAGAGCTAATCAAAATTTGAATGGGAATATTGGTGTGCTATTTGGACTATAAACTTGTGCTAACACCGTATAAAATTAATTGCTAGTGCAAGCTTACTTTCGAAAATCCTTGCGGATTTTCTATTCGGTTTGTATTTGCTAAATTAGTAGCTTAAATACGCAACTAATATTATACATGAACGTTGTACGCAATGATGAAAAACCTACTTACAATATTCATTTTAACTTTTACAATTATAGCTTGTAAACAAAATTCGACTGAATTAAAGCGAAACGAAACGATTGAGTATTATCCAAACAATCCAAAAGTAATTTTCAAGAAAATAGTTCATTTGATGGACTCTGATAGTGTTTATTATTTCTATGATAATGGAATTCTATTTAAAAAAGGAAAACAATATAAGGAAAACCAAAAATTCGGAAATTGGGAATTATATGACCGAGATTCTGACTTACGAGAAATTCGAGAATGGTTCACGTTAAACGGAAAATCAAGAGCAAATCGAGCTTGGAACCTAAATAAAAAAGGAGATACAATTGCATGGAGAACTCAAGATTCAATTTATAAACAAGCTGAGTTTATAAATGACACTATCCCTTTTAGAAATACAATTTATGACATTGTTTTTTTTAATAGAGATACAATAAAATTAAACGAACCAATCAGAGGATATGTCGAAGTTTTTTCGTCAGTAATCAGAGACCAACCTTCTCATGTAAGAGCATTTATTGCAAAAGACAGCGCAAATTATAATTACGATTTCTCAAACGAAAAAGAAGTTAAATTTGCCGAATTTAATGATTTATCAATTGATTCAATCAATCAAAAATGGTTCAAAGGTGCTGATTTTAATAAACTAGCAGTCATTGGACTTTACTTTGATACAGTAGGAGAAAAATATTTGAGAGGCTATTATCAACAATATTCTTTCGGACCTTTTTCAAAAGACGAAAGCGGACAAAAAATTGATAGCATTATTGGACATAAAATTTACTTTGAGAAGAAAATATATGTCATTGACAGTATTGAACAAAATCACAGCGTACAACATAGTATATAAAAAATTGCTATTTTGTGCTTAACCAATGTGAGTTGCTTTGTTTGCTAGCTTCTGATTTTCCTTCGGAAAATCCTCGCACACAAACACACAACTTTCCATATACGTAACCGTTGGCAAACAGTTAACCGAACTAACAAAAATTGAATTAACTCAATGACAGTAGAATTTAAAAACAAACGAGAAAGACAAACCATATGGCTGTTCTTTGGAATTGTTTGGGTTATCATGGGTTTATTTAAAATATTTGAACCTGAACAATTTGAATGGACAAATACGTGGTTTTTAATATTAGCTATTATTTTTGTTTTTGTCCTTTTTTACCGAAAAAAGAAACAATATCTGACTTTGGAAAATGGAGTGATTTCAAAAAACTCTTTATTTCACAAACCATTAAAAATGTCGGAAATAAAACGGATTGAAAAAAAATCGAAAAAGTATATTCTGAAAACGGATTTAAGAAAATTCACAATTGACACAAAAATTATCGCAGAAAAATCGCTTTCGGAATTAAATGCGGAATTGGAAAAATTGGATGTAGAATGGAATTAAAAAAACCGATTTGCCAACACCGTATAAAATTAATTGCTAGTACAAGCCTACTTACGAAAATCCTCGCGGATTTTCTACTCGGTTCGTATTTGCTAAATAAGGTGTTTAAAACACGCAACTTCTAATCTTATACAACAACGTTGTAAAACATTTTGACCGAACCCAGAAACCAATAGAAAATGAGAAAATTCACTATTACCAAAATTTCACTGTTGACTTCAATTTTAATATTGATTTTTAACTGCAATTCAAGTCCTAATTCTTTAGAAAATGCTGGAAATAAAACACCTGAAGATTTAAGCAAAACTATTTTATTCGCTTTACAAAACAATGATAAAGAATTGTATAATAGTCTAATTTCTACCGAACACGAAGTAAAATTCTTTATAGACAAACTAGAAATGAACCCTAGTAATTTAAAATCATTTATGAGTAACCACCCAAAAATGATGAATTCTTTTGACGTTATAATGGCAACTGCAAAATCATATGGTCTGACGGATTGGAATAATGTTGAATATTCTGCTATAAGTTACCAAGGTCCAATAGATGCCTTAAAAACCGATAACTTTGTGATTGATTTCACAAATGGGGAATATATTGGCAAATTAAACATCGGTTCAATTATTAGGTCAGATAGAGGTTGGTTTATAAACAGAAGACCAATGTTTTGGAAATACTACAAAGAGAAAAAATCTAGCGATTGAATTGTGAAGAAAAAACGTTTTACAACAATGTGTATAGTTCATTGCTAGTAAAGGCTTACAACGGAAATTCCTTCGGAATTTCCTCGCCGTTTTGTACTTGCCAACTTAATCGCTAAATTCACGCAACGAAACCATACACGGAGCCGTTATGTGCAAGCTGAAAAAACAACGTCAATGAAACAAAATTCTAACATTTCATTTTTGGAAATGGTTTTAATCACTTGGAAAATAATTTTTATCGCTGGTTGTTTTTTTCTGATATACAGCATTTATGATGGAGAAATAAGTGCGATTATTTTTTGTGTTCTTTTCCTTTTGTTTAATGGATTCTTAATCAAAAAGTATACTCGTGAAAAACGAAAAAATGACATTTGACAAATTAGTTCAAAAACGAATGTTCTTGTTAATCATTTTATTACTAATGATTCTCATGTATTTTGGAGGAATTCAAACTGGATATAATCGGACTTTGGGTTGGGCTTATGATTTAAGTTATTGGATATTTGTAATCAAGCCCATTTTATGGATTGTTTTCTTGATTGGATATGGAATTTTAGCAATTTTGAGATATTTGACTAATAAAAACCTATCTATTTCGCATCTGATTTTAATTACTCTGACTTTTGTTGCGGAGGATATTCTGAATTCTGACTCTCGCCTGACTTTGACTTTAATATTGATTTCGATAATTGTATTTATAATGAACTTTGTTTGGTCAATTAAAAATCGGAATGTAAAACTGACAAAAAAAGCCAGCACATAACACAGTATATAAAAAATTGCTAGTTTTACCTAAACCAAAGTTTTTTGCTCGTTTGCTAGCTTCTGATTTTCCTTCGGAAAATCCTCGCACACAAACACGCAGCATTTCATATACATAAACGTTGGCAAACATTTATGAAACGCATATTTAAAATCATCGGAATACTTTTAATTGCATATTTCTTTTTAGCTTATGCTTTTCCGAAATTTATCGCAGTACCATTTGCAGCGTGGAATTCTCAACAAGTATGGAAAGAGATAGAAAAAGAGCATTTGGAAACTCAATTAGTCGATAATGAAATAATTGGAGTTTACGAATATCAAACCGAAAATAAAGAAGAAAATCATTCCATTTTTATTGACATAGTTGACAACGAATTAGTTGGATTCTATTTTGGAACTGAAGACGGAAGTGGACACGGAATTTTTCATTACGGAAATCCACTCTTGAATTTCAAGCTGACCGAAAAAGAAATTGAGTTTGAAATTGGACAAAGAGAATTATTTGAAACAACACGAAATAAAGTTTACGGAGCTGAAGAAAATCCGAAAAAAGAAATCGCAGTCGGAATTTCTAAAAGCCCTTTAAAATATTCAGGAGAATTGACCGAATTCGGATTTGAATTAAATTGCGAATCTGAATTTCAAGATTGTTGGGAGAATAAAATGGAATTTAGAAAAATTTACGATTAGTGTATTTAAAATTACGACAATAAGAATATGAACAAAATCTTTTTCAAAATACTCGCATTTATATTTGGATTAATGTCATTAGGTGGAATGTCAGAATCATATAGAATTATGACTTCACCTGCACCAGATATTGCACCCGAAAGAACTTATTTGACCATAATGTCTTTAGGAATGTTAGCATTATTTTTGTTTCTAACAAGATATTTTTGGAGAAAAGGAAAAAAATAAAAAACGATTTGCCAACAATGACTATAAGTAATTGCTTGTTCTCACCTACTTTGGAAATTCCTGTGGAATTTCCAACTTTATGTGTACTTGCAAAGTTAAGTACTAACCCACGCAACTACTCATAGCCGAGACCGTTGTGTGCAATACGAAAAATGACTACGAGATTAAAAAATAACATATCAGAATTGTATGAAATATTTGGAAAATATTTGGCTAATCCGAATATGGAAGGAACATCTGCGGATTTGAACAAAAACAATGAATTGTTATTCTCTAAACCTTTAACGGAATTAACACAAGATGATTTATCACATTTTGCAGGAAGTTCTATGACAACTTGGGGAAATTCTAATGACTATAAACATTTCCTACCTCGAATACTTGATTTGACAGCAGAAATAAAAACACCTTATGAAATTTGGATAGTATTTGATAAGCTCAATTATGCAGGATGGAATAATTGGCCACAAATTGAACAAGATGTTATCTACGAATTTATGATTGCTCTGTGGGAAAGTATTATTAATGAAGAAAGTGAAATTTCCGAATGGGATTTTAGAGATTATTTCAGTACAATTGCTCACTTCTACCCAAACTTTTCTGACTTACTAAATATTTGGAGTGAATCGGAATCTAACGCATCAATTAAACATTTATCCGAGTTATTAGTTGAGGAACAAACCGCAATTTTTGACAGAAGAAAAATAAGCGGATTTAATGACAAAACAGAAAACGCAAAAGAGTTTATATCATGGATTTTATCAGACAAAATACTGAATAAAGTTCAACAGAAATATTTTGAATTTGAAAAAGAGAGTTTTGCCGAAAAAATATCTTGGGCTGAACAAATAATAATGGCAGAACGTAAAAGTACTGCACACAACATTACCTATAATTAATGTGGGTTTGTTGCTTAAGATATAAAGTTCGCATATCCGCCAACACCGCCAAATCTTTTGATTTGGCTTTATGAGCAAAAAGGATAAAACAAAATAAAAAGTTTTGGCTAAGTGCTTAATCAGAAATTAATTACTTTTATCCACGCACTAACCATAGCTGTGGCGTTGTCATTAATTGAGGATGAATAAAGATCAAATTAAAAAGGAATTTCAAGAAGATTTTCTGGAGTTAAGAAAACTCTTGAACTCGTGGGAATTGATTCCCAGTTCTCCAAAAGATGAATTTGACTCTTTAAATCATCAAATTTTAAGTCATTTATATAAAGGAGCAGACTTTGAAAAAGTCTCTCGTGTTTTAGATAGTGAATTGACTGTGACTTACGGATTATCTATTGACTTAGACGATTCGGAAAAAATCGCAACTGAAATTATGGAATGGTGGAATTTTAAAAACTCTTAAGGAATAGAATGAACTCGGATATAATTAGTGTTAAAGCTAAACTAACCTTATACTCAACGGAAGATGGTGGAAGAAAAACGGGAATTGCGACCGAGTATCGTCCTAATCATGTTATGGAATATTTACCCAATTCAAATGAATTCCCAACTACTTATATCGGACAAATTGAATTTGATAAAGAACTAATATACCCTGGCGAAACTGAAAACGTAAGAGTCAAGTTTTTGAAACATCAAAATATTGAAGAGTTAATAGTTAAAGGTAGAATTTGGTGGATTCACGAAGGTCCAAGAAAAATTGGAGAAGCGGAGATAATGGAAATCATTAATGAATAAAAACTAATGACAACACTATATAATAAAACATAGCTGCCCTTTAGGTCAGCAACGTTTGTTATATTTAACGTTACCCGACATTAGACCAAAATGCACGAAAAACTGAAAAACATAATCCTGATTTTAACTCTAATTGGAATTGGATTAGGAATTTTTAGTTACAGTAAAATGTCCAAGTTCTTTTATCAAGAATTTTACTTTCCAGCAATTTTGGCGATTTTATTAATCACATTCTGTTTTATATCAAAAAATTTAAAGATAAAAAGCAGATTTGTAATTTTAACAGCACTCGGAATTGGGGTTTTATTTGTGTTTACGACAACTCAACTGACTTTGGACTATTTTGGAATGAAAAGGACTGAAAAAATATTGACGGAATATCACGAATTGGATTGCGAAAAAATAATTGACCGATTTGCGGCTGATTTAACTAACAATGAACTTAAATATTTTTCGAGCGGATTAGTTGGTTCAGGAAATTTAACAAAAAATATAAAAGAATACGGAATAGAAAATTTTGACCTTGGATGTATGGTTTATAACAATCTGAATTGTTACAATGAACTCGTTAGGAATTATCTGAAAGACAAAAAAAATATAACGATAAACCAACTCTATGAATAATAAAAACATTGGGTAACACCGTATAAAATTAATGTGGGTTTTTATGGTTTCCCTAAAGTTTCTTGTTTATTTATAAAGTCAGCTTAAACTTATTTGTCTATTTTTAGCTAGACAAGATAAAAACACAAAATAAGTATAAGCTTGTGGCTCGGCTGACAAAATAAAGTTTGTCTACCTCCCACACTAATCTTATACAAAAACGTTACCCATAATATGGTATGATAAAGGGACATAGTTTACAAAGTTAAAGGGACATAGTTTACAAAGTTAAAGGGACATAGTTTACACTTTTTTAGGTTGTAATTTGAGATCAAAATCAAATTATCATGCCTTGGAAAGCAACAACAACTATGGAACAAAAAATTGAATTTATCTGTGAATGGCGAACAGGAAAATACACCATCACAGAATTGTGCAAAAACTTTGAAATCTCCAGACCAACAGCTTACAAACTGATTTCCAGATTCGAAAATCAAGGTTATAATGGACTAAAAGACCAGTCAAGAGCACCTAGAGAACATCCTAACGCTACGGGTAAAAATATCGTTAAAAGCATTCTTGAATTAAAGGCTAAATATCCACGTTGGGGAGCTAAAAAAATCAGAACCCTATTGTTTAACGATTTCAATAAAGAAATAGTTCCTTCTGTGGTTACTGTCCACAACATACTCAAAAAAAACGGTTTAGTCTGTCCTCAAAAGCGCATGCGAAGGGTCAAACCTGTATTCCCTATTTTTGACCCTAAATCATGTAATGAAGTTTGGAGTGCAGACTATAAAGGCAAGTTTTTAATGGGCAATAAGATCTATTGCCATCCGCTAACCATTGCTGACTCCAAAAGCCGTTTTTTGTTTACTGCAAAAGGGCATTATAAAGAAAACTTAAAGTCTGCTAAAGCCGAATTCAAAAAGGTCTTTAGAAAGTATGGCATCCCTGAACAAATCCATACAGATAACGGTAGCCCTTTTGGCTCTGTCTGAGCCATCCAACGCTATACTCAACTCTCTTATTGGTTTATTGAACTTGGGATTACCCCTGTATTTTCTGATCCTGCTCACCCCGAACAAAACGGAAGGCATGAACGTATGCACCGTGACTTAAAGGCAGCTTGTGCCAAACCTTCAGCTTATGATCTAAAAACCCAACAACGCAGATTAAACCATTTTGTAAAGGAGTATAATAATATAAGGCCCCATGAAGCTTTAGATATGAAAACACCCGCTGCTGTTCATGATTTTGCGGCTAGACCTTTTCCTGAAAAAACACCTCACTTTGATTATGATTTAGACCATAAGGTTATTAAGGTAACTCAAAACGGAGCTATCAGATGGAGATCGTATTATTGGGTATATCTAACAAGTGCCCTAAAGGGTAAATATGTAGGAATCCAAAATCTTGGTAACGGTATTTGGAAAGTGTTTTACAGAAACGTATTTTTAGGTTTCTTTAATGAAAATGAATTAAGAAATAAAAAAACAAACATAAGGTTAGAAACTAATTTAGTGTAAAGTCTAATCTTTAACTTGTGTAAAACATGTCCCTTAACGAACATTAAAAAATGAACAAACTACTTTTCATAATCCTACTGCTATTTTTAAATTTTTCTTGTTCTGACAATAAAAAAAATGTTGAATTAAAAGAGGAAAACAACTTTTTAAAAACTCAACTAACGGAAATCAAGAAAAAGAATACTGAATTGATTAAACAAATTTCTGTTCTTAAAACATTAGGCACAAAGAATAAAGACAATCAAATAATTGAATTATTAGACTCTAAAATTATAAAAATACTCGATAAAAGATATTCAGAGGACACATTAGATTTGGCAAAATACGGAAATGAGTATATTTTCAAAAGAGATGTTGAATTAACTAAGCTTGACAATAAATTATTTGCCGAAACTTTTGGGAATATTCGTGAAAGATTAGATTTATTAAATTATTCAACATTCAGTATTTGTGATGGCAAATCATTACCTCTTGAAATGTGTAATTGTACTGTTTCAATTTACATTGTTGTTGGACCAGAAAACCTTGGAGAAGATTATGAGTTATTTCGAATAGGTTTTTTCTATAACGTGGATTTAATTTCATTGCAAAGAATTGAAAAAGATGGCTATGAATATGATATTGAATTGACTTTTGAACACGGAAAATATCCGAGGAAAACAGAGAAAATGAACTTAACAAAAATGAAATTAGAAAAATAACTATGGGTAACATTACCTATAATTAATGCGGGTTTGTTGCTTAAGATATAGAGTTCGCTTATCCGCCGACACCGCCAAATCTTTTGATTTGGCTTTAGAACAAAAAAGATAAAACAAAATAAAAAGTTTTGGCTAAGTGCTTAATCGAAAGTTCATTACTTTTAATTCCCGTACTAACCATAGCCGAGACGTTATGTGCAAGTAGAGCAAACCACAATCAACAATGAGAGAATCTAACATCATATCTATTTTAAGTGCTCATTCAAAATTGCCAACTGATATTTTTGAATCGTATTTAGATTATTTTTCCATTAAAATTAAAAATGATGAATTAAAGGATTTAATTGTTTTATATAGTCATTTAAAATCTCTTACAAAAAACATTGAATTATTTGATAAATACTTTATTGGATATACCATTCCGCAAATCGGAAAGGAGTTTGACTTATTAAGATTTGACAAAGAAACGATTGTAAATGTCGAACTAAAAAGAGATAGTAATTTAGTTGCAATTACTGACCAACTTAAACGAAATAAATATTATTTAGATTTTTTAAAAAAAGAAACTCATTTATTTACTTATGTATCTTCTTCTAAAAAACTCTATGGACTTGATACAAGTAATAATTTAGTTGAGTTAAATATTAGACATTTAATTGAAAAGTTAGTCTCTCAAAATGTAATTAAACTAGAAAATATAGATAACTTTTTCAACCCATCAAATTATTTAGTATCTCCTTTTAATTCAACAAAAGAGTTTATAAAAAGTAAATATTTTCTAACTGTTCAACAAGAAGATATTAAAAATCAAGTTTTAAAAGAATTAAATACACCAAAACATTCAATTATTGCGATTAAAGGAAAAGCCGGAACAGGTAAAACTTTGCTCACTTATGACATTGCAAAGGAAGTCTATAAATCAAAAGAAATTATTATTATACATTGCGGTTTACTAAACAAAGGACACATTATATTAAGAGATGATTATGCTTGGAAAATTATTGCTGCTAAAAGTCTAATGCATCAAGATTATTCGAAATATCATCTAGTTGTAGTTGATGAAGCACAAAGAATATATAAAAATCAATTAAAACATATAATTGAACAAGTAAAACTACATTCTAAAAATTGTATTTTTTCTTATGACTCTGTACAAACGTTAAGAGGTGGAGAAATTAGAGCAAATACCAGTTCAGAAATTGAAAAAAACACTACACTAGATTGTGTTGAATTAACTACAAAAATAAGAACTAATAAAGAAGTTGCTCGTTTTATAAAATGTCTTTTTAATTCAAAAGAGGCAATACATAAAATGGATTACTCAAAAGTTGAATTAAAATACTTTGACAGTCATAAAACCGCAAAAATATATTTAACTCAATTACAGTCTGAAGGTTGGAAAACCACAAATTACACACCTTCTACTGCTCATACTTTACCTTATGAACAACATCGAATTGAAAACGAAGATGACAATGCACATACCGTAATTGGGCAAGAATTTGATAATGTTGTGGCTGTTATAGATGAATATTTCTATTATGAAAACGATAAACTATCGACAAAGAACTATAAATACAAGCCGTATTATCATCCATCCAAAATGTTATTTCAAATTGTTTCAAGAACAAGAATTAGATTATGTATTGTAATAATAAATAATCCTTTGATTTTGAAAAGATGTTTGAGCATAATGAGTAAAAATACTAGCACATAACAAAGTATAAAAATAATAAGGGTTAAATGCCAAACCCAAAGTTGGTGCATATTAACAAAGTCCGCCAAATTTAAAATTTGACGGTTAAAAGAAAATTAACGGTAAAATTGTTAAATTTGGCTAAGTGCTAAAACCGAAAAATAAGTACACATTTAATCCCTTACTATTCTTATACAAACCGTTGTAAGTTGTAAGTAATTTGAGAATGCACCCAAAGAACATGTATAAACTGACTTTAATCTTGATAATGTTTTTGACTTCCTGCTCAAATATGACTTTAGAAAATCAAGTTAAAGGTCAATGGGCTATTAAAGAAATAACTTATAGCGGAAAAAGTTACAAAGACCAAATGTATACTAACGCTCTGATTTTTAGAGAGAATAATGAAGTTTCTATTCCCGAAACTTTTCACTTTAAAAAAGACAAAAATGCTACTTGGAAAGTTTTAGAAAATAAAAATAGTATTACGATTAATACTTCGACAACTGTCTTTGATGACACTTTTGACGTGGAATTTATAAATCGAACGGAAAATGACCCACTCGGAATTATTTTAAAGTCTGACACTATTTATATAAAAGCATATAAACTATTAGATTTTCATCATTAACGAGGATTATTAAACTGATTGAAAATAAAAAACTACTTACAACATTGTATAAAAATAATGCTAAATTAGGTGCTTAATCGAGAGTTCGTGCTCTTTTGTTACGTCTGATTTTCCTTCGGAAAATCCTCGTACACAAAACCGCACTATTCTTATACGTAACCGTTACCAGTAATTAGATGACAAGCGAAAATCAAATATTGAATTGGTTAATGATTGGAATATCTCAATCTCCCTTTAGCCTAAATGAAGTCTTTTATTTAGACAAAAGCAACAATGAGTTTTTTTCTATTTTGGCTACTGATTACTTTATGCTTGATGAAGATTTAGGTATAGCTAAAAATACCACGACATCATATTCTAGCCAAAATGAAAATAGTATAGTTAATAGAATACAAAGAATAGAAAATGACGATAAAGAAATAATTGAAATACCAAGATTGTCATATAATGAAAGAAAAAAAACACTAATTGAATTCCTTGATTCTATTAATGATGAGAAAGAAAAAGAAAGAATTACTCACCTATATATTAATATTGAGTCAGAAACCCCAGATGTGAGAAATCTTTTTAATCGAAGTTTTGAAATTGAAAGCGATAAAAATACAGTTGAAAAGTGGAATACTCTAAAAAATGAGATTTTATTGACAAAAGCTGAATCTTTTATAAATTTAAATAACATCAATTTATCGAATGTGAAAATTTGGGAAATTGAAGAAAAAGGAACTATAAACATTGACCTTACTAAAGATGATAATGGTAAAATTTTAAAACAGAAGAGTAATAAATGGTGGAAATTCTGGAAGTAAAAAACTACTGGTAACACGGTGTATAAAACATAGCTAATAAGTGTTAAATCCAAAGGTTTGTGTATATTTAGAAAGTCCGTCAAATTTTTAATTTGGCTTTTAAAGAGAGATAAATTAAAGACAAAATATAAAAATTCGGCTCTGTGTTAATCCGAAAAGTTAGTATCTTTTTACACGCTACGTTTCATACACAAGACCGTTAGGCAAAATATGAAATCCGTATCCAAAATGAAATTTATCACAAAGAATGTACAGTAAAGCTATTTCAAAATACTTTTTGGATATTAATATGTTCAACGTTCCTTTTTGTCTAATTTTTGGATTGATATCTGGAATTTTTTGGAGTGTAGTTATTTTTTCTTCTTTTGGAATATTAATTGGCTATTTAGGATTTCAAACTTTCAAAAAAAACGAATATTACGCTTATTACAATCTCGGATTTACAAAAACTGACCTTTTAAAAAAAGTGTGGTTACTGAATTTAGTTATTTCTTTCTCAATATTTACAATCTATTTAATATTGAGATAAATGGATTTATTAAAAGTAACTGACCTTAACAAATCTTACGGAAAGAAATCCATCTTAAGAAACATAAATCTTGAATGTAAAGTTGGAGAGATAATTGGAATCTTTGGTCGAAACGGAACAGGAAAATCAACTTTATTAAAACTAATTTTCGGAACAGTCAAAGCTGATTCAATTCTTATAAAAGTAAATTCAGAAATTATTTCTCAAAAAGCTATTATTCCTTCAAAAAAAATAGGTTACTTACCACAAGATACTTTTTTACCAAAAGAACGGAAAGTGAGAGAAATTATTCCTTTATTTTTTCCAAATGGAGATGACCAAGACAAAATTTTTTATTCACCACAAGTGTCGAGTTTTGAAAAAACAAAAATTGGGAAACTATCATTAGGACAATTACGCTATCTTGAATTATTGATTATTGGAAACCTAAAACATCAATTCCTAATGTTGGACGAGCCATTTTCTATGATTGAGCCGATTTATAAAGATGTGATAAAAAGTTTATTGCTCGAACTAAAAAAAACAAAAGGTATAATTTTGACTGACCATTATTACAATGATGTTCTTCAAATAACAGATAAAAATTTCGTTATTAAAGATTCGGAAATAATTGAAATAATAGATAAAAGTGATTTAGTGAAGTATGAATATTTAAGGTCAAATGAATAATAAATACTTTGCCTAACACCGTATAAAATTAATTGCTAGTGCAAGCTTACTTACGAAAATCCTCGCGGATTTTCTATTCGGTTTGTATTTGCTAAATTAGTTGCTTAAATCACGCAACTAATCTTATACAAAAACGTTGGCTGTAATTATGAAAAAATCCTACATTTTAATAATATTCATTACTTTTTTGAATTGTAAAAACGATGTTTATTCGGATAAAGACAAATTAATTATAACCGAGGAAGGTAATACAAGCCTGCTATATAAAAACTCTTATGAAAACGGAATAATTAAAGATTCAATTGCAGGACTGAACTTTGACAAAGGAATCGAAGAAAGTTCTCGTTTGAATTTTAAAAAAGCTAAAGAATACTACGAATATGCAAATCAGTTAGACCCGAACAACATAACAATAATAAATGCTCTAGGCAGTGTTTACAACCATTTACAGAATTTTCAAGAATCAAATGAACAATTCGAAAAAGCTATAAAATTAGATAGTACAGATTCAGTAACATATCTAAACTATGGATTCTCTAAAGCTAGCAATGATGAATTCACAAAAGCAATAGACTATTATAAAAAAGGCGTTAGTTATGAAAGGAGTGGAGAACGAAGAGCTTATTTCTATTATAATATATCTAAAGCATATTATAACCTAAATAGCTATGAAAAAGCTGAATTTTATATTGATAAATCTATAGAATTGGTTAATAATAAAATAATAAGAAAGGAAATATTAAACTTCAAAAAGGAAATTACAGAAAAATAACTACAGCCAACAAAGTATATAAAAAATTGCTAGTTTTACCTAAACCAAAGTTTTTTGCTCGTTTGCTAGCTTCTGATTTTCCTTCGGAAAATCCTCGCACACAAACACGCAACATTTCATATACATAAACGTTACCTACAATATTGACAAATACAAGAAAAAAGTTAGATGGATTACCAGATGCACTTACTAAAAGATACTTTAGTGACACATTTTACTACAAAAAGGGAAATATGGCAACTTGGATATGGAACACATCTGTTGAAAAAGATATTGATGAATTAAGTATTAATATACTCAACAAAGAAGTCAATCTAAAAGAATTAGAAATTAAACCTATCCTTGCATTTCTACCAAGATTAAATACTGCTATCTCCAAGACTCTAGAAAATGAAAACTATCCTTCCGATTTTATCAAAGAAGCAAAGTTCTTTATTAAAATCTTTCATAAGAATCCGCATATAAAATGTACCGCATATCTATCAGACAAAGAAGGAAAAAAATATATGGGAGATAGTATTTCATTTAACGTTTATGACAATAATTTTGAACATTTTAACTTAAGACCAAACAACGATATGGATTGGGCAAGCGAAGGAGAAAATCAACTTAACACGTCGGAATGGTTTGGAGCTATGCTTAGATTTTTTGGAAGCTTTGGGAAAAGAAAATTCAATAGTTTCTACAATCAAAGAGAACTAAAAAAGAATGCCATTATTGGAAATCTATTTCAAATAACACTAATGATTCTCTTCTTTTATTTTCTATATAGGTATATGCAATCAAATTAAAAACGTGTTACAACTGTGTATAGTGCATACCCTTCGGGATACGTTCCATACAAAGAACGTTTCAAACAAATTTTCCAAAAGATCACTCTATAAATTATCCAGCTGATTACTTTTCTTATCTTCACTAATGGTCCAAAAGAAACCTACAAAAAAGAATTGATCCGCGGCTGGTTGTAAAGCACGTCTATTAAAATGACCGTTTAAATCCGGTGTATTGGCATATTGATACCCATTAATATTTTTAAATCCTAAGACATTATTTACTGAAGCGTATAGTATCTTTTGAGGGCTAATTAAGTATGCCCAATTAATGCTTAAACTATTATAAGGCTTAGTTTTATTGTTTAAAAAACCAGATTCGTTCGGGTTCGTGTAAGTTCTGCCAGAAGCTAAGGCATAACTAAACCCAACCTGACTTCTCCAATCCTCAATCCAATATTTTCCAACCACTGATAAGTTATGTGTGTTAGCAAAATTTGGCTGGGATTTAGCTAGATAATTGTTATAGTCTCGTTTCGTATCTAACAAGGAATAACTCAACCAATAATCGAAATTTTTAATGCTTTTACTATCCCTCCAAAAGAAATCGATGCCCTTAGCAAACCCAGTCCCTTCATTAGTATAATCACTGTCAAAATTGGCAAAATCAGTATCATATTTTACTAAATTATCGTACTTCTTATAATACGCCTCAGCTCTAAACAATCTTCTATCTGCATTATATTGATAATTAAAAATATAATGAGATGTATTTTGAGCTTTTAAAGTTTGATTAAATTTCAAAATATGACTCGATGGATTTTGATAAAAATTGCCATATGCCAATGACACCTGACTTTTACCAGACGTTTTATAAGCTAAAGACAGTCTTGGTGCTAAAGTAAAATCATTAAAAAGTTCACTGTACTCGCCTCTTAACCCTGGCTTAAATGCTAACTTTTTAGATATAAAAATATCTGTTTCAACAAAAGCGGCAGCAATATTATTATTATAACCATATGCTGTACTGCTAATAGTATTATCTGAATAGTTTTCTTTAAAATCGGTTGCAAAGTATTCTGATCCAAAATAAAGTTTCAATCGGTTACTAATCCTATTTTTAAATTTTAACTTGGCGTGTATTGAATTTTCAGTGTCTTTAACGGCGCTGTCAATAATATTAAAGTTGTTTTTTGCATGTGTATAACTTACACCACCAAATAATGTCCAGGTATCATTTAAAACGCCTTGATATGAACCATTCACATAAACATTATTGTTATTTAATTTAAAATGAACGCCCTCACTATTATTAATATCTTCTTGGGTTAATTCAAAATTAGTAGCATCAAAGGCTCCATAAAGTTTAAATAATCCTGCACCTGTTTTTTTTCTAAAAACGGCTTCTCCTGCTGCCGTTTCATAAGGTTTTATCCAATCATTCCTATCTGGAAATATAGCATTATAAGGTGCTAAATTTATATAAGAAGCATTCACACTCAACGAACTTTCTTTCCACTTCTGAGTATTTCCAAGTGCTGCCCCCACACTCATAATACCTATATCGGTTTTTTCTTGATCGGGTTCATCAATAGTACTCAATAATAATACACTTGAAAGTGCCTGCCCAAACTCAGCTGAATAGCCTCCTGTAGAAAATGTAATCCCGTCAAATAAAAATGGTGAATAGCGCCCTCGAGTTGGTGTATTATTTGTTGTAGGCGTGTATGGTGTGAATACACGAATACCATCTATAAAAATTTGCGTTTCATTAGCATCCCCACCACGTACAAACAATCGGCCATCTTCTGCTACTGTTGTTGTACCAGGTAATGTTTGCAATGCGCCTACAAAATCGCCTAAAGCACTTGCTGTGGTAACGACATCCAAAGGTTTTAGTACATTAACTTTGCTATTATCTCCTGCCGAAAAAGTACCAGCAGATAATACAACGGCATCTAAGGTGTTGACATCTTCTCGAAGTTTTACAACGAGGTCTTTCATATAAGACACATCTCCGACCATAGTAAATGTTTCATAAGACAAAAAAGAAATAATTAAAGTTTGCGTTCCTGTTTCGGTCGTGGTAAATGAAAAGCTACCTTTTTCGTCTGTAGTACTGCCATCGTAAGTGCCTTCTAAGTATATATTGGCACCCGCTATTGGGATATTCTTCATGTTAAAAACAGTTCCATTAATAATTTTTTGGGCACTTATTTGTATTGATATTAATACTATAATGCTAGTTAAAATACATTTCATAGCTAATTTATTCTGTTGTTCATTTTTATTGATGATGCAAATTTGCAACAGAACTCTAGCTAAATAAATTCAATATAACCGAACTGTATATTTTTGATGATGAATTGAATACCTATGATAAAACTATTATGGTAAGTAGTGTATTTTTTAAATGTAGATTTACTTATTTTTGTTATTAATAACAGGGCTCTTTTTCTCAACAAAAAGTTTTTCAAAAACGAATGGCACTTAAAATTTTTTTGTTGTTATTTTTCAATAACTTTGAATGTCATTTTTTAGTATTAAATAAATTTTACTAAACATATTCTTTTTCAAGGATTTACAATATAACTCCAAAATAAAAAGCACAAATTCTTATCGTTTTGCGTATTAAAAACATCCATAGACAAAAACTATTGATAGTATTTAACTAATTAGTAATCAGCATTTAACAAAAAAAAATAAGTTGTTAATTCAACTTTTTAAATGGTCGTATAATAAGGCGTGCGGCTTTGTCAAAATTAATATAATTGTAACCCCAATTAAAGAAAACAATCACTCTATTTCTAAAACCAACCAATGCCATAAGGTGCACAAACATCCATACAAACCAAGCAAAAAAACCTGCAAATCTAAAACGTTTTAAATCAACTACGGCTTTATTTCTACCTACTGTAGCCATCGATCCTTTATCCTTATATTTGAATTTTTTCAAAGGCTTCCCTGCTATTAATTTTATAAGATTTTTTCCTAAAAGCTCACCTTGTTGAATAGCGGGTTGCGCTACTTGAGGATGACCATTTGGATAGTCATCGGTCTGCATTAAACAAATATCCCCTAAAGCAAAAATATTGTTATAACCTTCAACTTGATTGTATTCATTTACTTTATATCTATTCGCTCGATCGATAAGCACATCAGCCTGAAGTCCCTCTACAGGATTGCCCGTAACACCAGCTGCCCAGATTAAAGTTTCAGACTGTAATTCTAAGCTTAAATTAGTCTGCACTTTTTTACCATCGTAGTTTTTAACAAATGTATTGCAATGGACTAAAACGCCAAGTTTGGAAAGAAATCCTGCTGCTTTTTTAGAAGCATGCTCACTCATAGTAGGTAAAACACGTGAACCACCTTCTAGTAAATATATTTGCATGTCTTCAGGAATTAAATCCCGATAATCTCTGGGTAAAATATGATTTTTAAGTTCAGCAATAGCACCTGCCAACTCAACACCAGTTGGTCCTCCTCCAACAATAACAAAATTCAATAAAGCCTTACGAGTCGCTTTATCATTAGTGATAGCTGCCTGCTCAAAATTTTGCAATATTAAACTACGAATATTTAAAGCTTGTGGTACTTTTTTCATAGGCATACCATGTGCTTCAATGGATTTATTGCCAAAATAATTTGTCTTAGTTCCTGTTGCTATTACTAAATAATCATAACTTATATGGCCAATACTTGTTATGAGTTCATTTTTTTCTGAATCGATAGACTCAACTTCTGCTAAACGAAAAAATGTATTTTTATGATTTTTCAGTATTTTACGAAGTGGATACGCAATGGAATCTGGCTCCAACCCTGCCGAAGACACCTGATATAATAATGGCTGAAAGGTGTGGTAATTCCGCTTATCAATTAAAACAACCTGAATGTTTTTATTTGCTATTTTTCTTGCAAAATTAATTCCTGCAAAACCACCGCCTATAATAACGACTCTAGGTAAACCAGATTGGGGAATATTCATAATAAAATAAAATATGGTGCAAAGATACTATACCAAAATGTTTTTAGCTATGAAGTGATTTAAAATTATTGTTGTTTTATTAAAATTATCGAACATCATTTGATGTCTGTCTCTACTATTTGCAAAAATTTTACGACTAGATATTTTGCTTATAATAATAGTTAAGATTATCTGAATTATTCTGATTTCTGGAAAGCCATATTTAGATGTATCTCTGTTTGTCAGATAGTTATAGTCACATCCTTATTCTTTGTTCTAACAATGAAGTGATCTTATGTCTTTAGTTATACATTAATGATTTAAAATATTATTTTTACGCATTTGTAACGTTTTAAAATTTTAGGCTACTTATATTGTAACTAAACCATCACATTGAATAAAGAACTAGAACATAATTTTGTTGAATTGCTAGAAAAGCATCAAAATATTATACACAAAGTATGTCGCTTATATACTAATAATTATGATGCTCACAATGATTTATTTCAAGAAATTACCATTCAACTATGGAAAGCATATCCAAAATTTCGGGGTGATGCTAAGTTTAGCACTTGGATGTATAGAGTTGGTTTAAATACGGCGATTACGCTTTATAGAAAATCAAAGCGTACTATTAATACACAAGATTTTGATGGTGTTGAATTTAAGATCAAAGCCGAGAATTATGATGACACAGAAGAGCAACAACTAAAAATACTTTACAAAGCTGTACATCAATTAAATGATATTGAAAAAGCGCTTGTTTTCTTATACTTAGAAGATAAAGATTATAGAGAAATTAGTGAAACTTTGGGAATTAGCGAAGTAAATGCACGTGTGAAGATGAATAGAATAAAAACGAAGCTTAAAACCATATTAAATCCGTAAGACTATGGATGAATTAGATTTATTAAAGAAAGATTGGAATAAGGATGATAATAAGTATCCTAAGCTAACCTATGATGAAATATATAAGATGATTTTAAAAAAATCATCCTCAATTGTAAAATGGATTTTTATAATTAGCTTATTAGAGTTTGTTTTTTGGACGTTTATATCTTTTTTATTAAAAGATGCTGAGAGCATGAAACGTTTCGAACAATTAGATTCTGATGCTATTTTTACTCCTTTGATAGTCATTGGCTATATTATTTTAGCCGTATTCTTTTATTTGTTTTTTAGAAACTACAGAAGAATATCGACTACAGATAATGCGAAGGTATTAATGGAGAATATTCTTAAAACAAGAAAAACGGTAAAACAGTACGTGGCTTTCAACTTAATTTATTTAGTTGTGGCTACTTTTGCTGCTTTATTTGTTGAGTTAAATCAAGACCAGCTTATTATAGCCAAAATAGAGCAAGCTTCTGCTAATGGAGAAGTTTTTAAATTCTATGCTATATTTATAATAGTAGCCGTTTTATTTTTAGCAGTGGCCATTGGACTCTTGTTATTATTCTATTGGTTAGTTTATGGTATTCTATTAAAACACCTTAACCGAAATTATAAAGAATTAAAGAGATTGGACATTTAAAAAAACTCATTAACCTCAAGAACTTCTCCTGCTTGCATGGAATTAAGATGAATACTTCCTACTCGAACTCGTACCAATCGTAATGTTGGAAAACCAACTGCCGAAGTCATTTTTCGTACCTGTCTAAATTTACCTTCGTTTAAAGTTATTGATATCCATGATGTTGGTCCATGCCTGTCGTCTCTAATTTTTCGTGAACGTTTTGGTAAATCTGGAACTTCTTTTAATATAAAAGCTTTACAAGGCTTTGTTTGATATTTTTTACCATCAAAACCAATTTTTACTCCTGCTTTTAATAAATGAATTGCTTCTACAGAAATAGTTCCATCTACCTGTGCATAATATTCCTTTTCAACTTTTCGACTATTAACAAAATCACTCATTTTACCATCTGTAGTAAGTAATAATAAACCTTCAGATTTCTCATCTAATCTACCTATAGCCATAATCCCCTTAGGAAAATCATGAAGAGTTCCTAAAAATTTCTTCGATTGTTGTTTTGAATCATGGCTTTTAAACTGGCTTAAATAACCATATGGTTTATAGATCACAAAATGGTGATGCTCGCTTTTAGATACTTCCATTTAAAATACTATGAACGAGTTCTTTTGTTGGTTTTTGTCCATTTACTTTGGTTCTAACGGCATCAAAGGTCACTTTAAAATCGCATCCAGATTTGTAATTGCTACATCCATATGCAGTACGACCTTTTATAACGATTCCCTTTTTGCATTTCGGACAGCTCAATTCGTCTAACTTCGCCTTCTTAGAAGTTTTTTTGGGCTCTAATTTCAAATTAAATGCCTCATCAAAACGAAGCAAGCCTTCCAACGTACCAGAATCAGTTTTAAAACCCTTTAAATTAACTGTGGATCCTTTTTGAAGCAACCTGATATATTGTTTTTCAGAAATTTTCTTATTAGCATAGCTAAAAGGCATTACAAAATTACAGCCCGCTTTGTAACCACTACATCCATAAGCTGTTTTTCCTTTTAAAATAAGACCTTGCTTGCATTTTGGGCATGTTTCTGCTGTAATACCAGCTGCTGCTTTTTTAACCGCTTTAGCTTTACGATTTTTTACAGTCACAGCATGAGATATATTGGCACGTTTGGTTTCACTTCTCACCTCATACACTAAAGCATCCACCATACGTTTCATGTTTTTTATAAACGCCCCGGCACTAAACGCTCCCTTTTCAATGTCTTTGAGTTGTTTTTCCCAAGAACCTGTAAGCTCTGCAGATTTTAATAAATCGTTTTGGATTGTGTCAATAAGTTGTATGCCCGTAACCGTAGGCAGTACTTGTTTCTTATTACGTTTTATATATTTTCTTTTAAAAAGTGTTTCAATAATGTTGGCACGCGTAGACGGTCTTCCTATACCATTTTCTTTCATCAACTCACGCATATCCTCATCATCTACTTGTTTTCCCGCTGTTTCCATAGCGCGTAATAAAGAAGCCTCCGTAAATTGCTTAGGTGGTTTAGTTTCCTTTTCTAAAAATGAAGGTTCATGAGGTCCTTTCTCTCCTTTTTCAAAAGTTGGTAAAATACCAGATTCTTTTTCTTTTGCATTCGCATTTTCAAAAATAATGCGCCACCCCTTCTCTAAAATCTCTTTCCCTGTAGTTTTAAAAGACACATCTGAAGCCTTACCAATCACAGTAGTATTAGACACCAAACAATCGTCATAAAAAACGGCTATAAAACGCTTTACAATAATATCGTAAACCTGTTGTTGATTATATTGTAAATTAATCTGAATGCCCGTTGGAATAATAGCATGGTGATCGGTTACTTTTTTATCATTGAAAACTTTGGTCGACTTTCTTATTTTCTTTCCTAAAATTGGCTGTGTTAACTTTGAATAATTTGTCAACTTTTGAAGAATCCCAGATACCTTAGGGTATATATCGTTTGGTAAAAAAGTAGTATCTACTCTAGGATAAGTAACCACCTTTTGCTCATATAATTTCTGAACAATCTTAAGTGTTTCATCTGCCGAAAATCCAAATTTAGTATTACAATATACTTGCAACCCTGTTAAGTCAAAGAGCTTTGGCGCATATTCTTTACCTTTTTTCTTTGTAATAGATTCAATTTCAAAATCACTTTCCTTAACTTTATTAGCCAATGCTTCGCCATCTTCTTTTTTTAAAAAGCGTCCATCTTCATAACTAAACAAGGTTTCCCGATATAAAGTTTGTAATTCCCAATATGGTTGGGGCTTAAAATTTTCAATGGCTTTAAACCTGCTAACAACCATTGCTAAAGTTGGTGTTTGTACACGACCAACCGATAATACTTGTTTATAA
The DNA here is from genome assembly GCF_030540825.1 of Flavivirga spongiicola. Lineage (NCBI taxonomy): Bacteria > Pseudomonadati > Bacteroidota > Flavobacteriia > Flavobacteriales > Flavobacteriaceae > Flavivirga > Flavivirga spongiicola. The sequence continues at coordinate 634,814 of NZ_JAUOEO010000002.1, read as the reverse complement.
CCACCATGTTTTACAGTGTATAATCTGGTGGCATTCATTCCAAGTAGCCAGTCGCCAATAGCTCTGGAAAAACCTGCATAGTATAAATTATCGTAATCTGAAGCTGGTTTTAAGTTTTCAAATCCTTCTTTAATAGCTTCTGCAGTTAATGAGGAAATCCATAAGCGTTTTACTTCCCCCTTGTAATTGGCTTCATTCATCACCCAACGCTGAATCAATTCTCCTTCTTGGCCAGCATCTCCACAGTTTATAACAACATCTGCCTTATCAAATAAACTTTTTACAATCTTAAATTGCTTTTGTATTCCTGAATTAGAAACCACTTTTGTTTCAAATTTTTCAGGCAACATAGGGAGGTTATTTAAATCCCAGCTTTTCCAATACGGTTTATAATCGTTAGGCTCTTTTAAAGTACATAAATGCCCAAAGGTATAAGTGATTGCATAACCATTACCTTCGTAATAGCCATCACGTTTGGTACTAGCTCCTAAAATAGAAGCAATCTCACGTGCTACACTTGGTTTTTCGGCAATACAAACTTTCATTAATTTTCGATTATCTTTTTACAAAAAACACCATTTCTATCATAAAATATGACATATAATTCGTTTATTTTTCACTATTTCTTCATTATAAAAATTAATCGTAGCTATGGCTATGATTGATACCCAGTCAAGCTGAGCACATGTTTTTATGCTTTGAACTAGCAAAAACTATTTCAAATTATTTATATCTTATTTTATAACAGAACTGGTATAAGAAGACGCAAAATAGGAATTTTGATATTGATTTTGAAAAGGAATTGTTAGGAGTTATTAACGACAAATAATAAACCTACAATTCATTTTTTAACAAAATTAAAGATTAAACCTTCATTTTTTTTATTTAAATTCGTACCAAATTTAATGAAAAAGCCCCTTTTCAAAAATGATTAAACTCCCCTATGTTATAATATTACTATGTTTTAGTGTATATTATAGTTTCGGTCAAGTAGGTATCGGAACAACTGCTCCATCTATTTTAGATGTTACATCTATAACTCAAGGATTCTTAGCTCCCAGAATGACGCAAAACCAAAGAGATATAATTGATTGGTATTATCCGTGTTATTCAATAGGTCACAATAACAATTGGTACGGAGATATACCTGTTGAAAATTCAACAACAGATCGCGCACAATTATTTATTAGACAACAGATCTCAAACGACTTAAACAACTAAAAAGCAACACAATAGCTCTTAAAATATTTAAAATAAAATTTAAAAACATCAAATAATTTTATTACTTTCGTGATGAATTAATGAAAAAGCCCCTTTTCAAAAATGATTAAACTCCCTTATGTTATAATATTACTATGTTTTAGTGTATATTATAGTTTCGGACAAGTAGGTATCGGAACAACTGCTCCATCCATTATAGATGTTACATCTACAATTCAAAGATTCTTAGCTCCCAGAATGACACAAAACCAAAGAGATGCCATTGGTTGGTATTATCCGTGTTATTCAATAAGTCATAATAACAATCGTTACGAAGGTATTTCTGTTGAAAATTCAACAGCAGATAGCCACAATTGTTTATTAGATAATAGATTTAAAACAACTTAATTAACTCAAACGCAATACCATAGCGTTTTAAACATTTAAAAAAATTAAAAAGCCCCTTTTCAAAATGATTAAAACCCCTTATGTTTTAATATTACTATATCTTAGTGTATATTATAGTTTCGGTCAAGTAGGAATCGGAACAACAGCTCCCGACACATCATCCATTCTAGATATTACATCTACAACTCAAGGATTCTTAGCCCCCAGAATGACACAAAACCAAAGAGATGCCATAACCTCTCCCGCTGAAGGATTGTTAATATACAATTTAGACAGCAATTGTTTTCAATATTACAAAGGTGCAGTATGGTCTAGTTGTTTAGGTGAGTCCCAATCAAATAAGTTGGATTGTAACTCCATTAATAGCAACGGAAATTATACAGTTGGTGTACCTTTAACCATCGCAAATACAGTAACCATAGATGTTTTAGTTAATTCTTACGATACATATAACATCACCACAAATACTGTTAATGGTTATAGTTTCTCTGCTTCTGGAACATTTTCTTCTTTAGGAGTTAACACCATAACATTAACAGGTTCTGGTACGCCACTAGCTGCTCAAACTGATACTTTTACAATAGACTTTACAGGAACCAGTTTGACTTGTAATGTAGATATCACGGCAATCAATTATTTAGCAAATTGTTTAGATTATTTAAATGCCGGATTTACAACGGATGGCATATACACTATTGACCCGGATGGTGCCGGAGGTAACCCTGCCTACGATTGTTATTGTGATATGACCAATGATGGTGGCGGATGGACGCTTGTTTTTAATCATGACCGTACTGGAGGGTATTGGGCTAACAATACTGAAGCTGATGAGCACAATATTAATGCTCCTGGTTTAACAACAAATAAATATTCAATATTAAGTAAAATAGATGAGATAAAAAATGCTGCGAGCTATGAATTCAGACTGCACTATCCTACATTAGGACTTACTAATCATTGGTCACAAACATTTGATCCCAGAAGTGGAACAGGCGGAGTATTTCCTGTTCCTGGATATACTCCAATTAGTATTGATATGAATAATAATAATTGGGGAGGTCTTGAAATATCTATAAATAATACCTCTTATTTAAATGGTAGCATAAATGTGGCATGGTCTTATTATGCAATAGGACGTAAAAGTGTTTGGAATGGCGGTATTCCTGCTGCAAATTCAGCAACAGATCGTGTACGATTATTTATTAGATAATGGATTATAAAACAACATTAACTAATCTTATTACTTTCGTTTTTTTAATTAAAAAACCCCTTTTCAAAAATGATTAAAACCCCTTATGTTATAATATTACTATATCTTAGTGTATATTATAGTTTCGGTCAAGTAGGTGTCGGAACAACAAATCCAGATCCATCATCTGCTTTAGATGTTACATCCTCAACTCAAGGATTCTTAGTTCCCAGAATGACACAAAACCAAAGAGATGCCATAACCTCCCCTGCTGAAGGGTTGTTAATATACAATTTAGACAGCAATTGTTTTCAATATTACAAAGGTGCTGCATGGTCTAATTGCTTAGGTGAATCTTTATCAAATAAGTTGGATTGTAATTCGATTAACAGTAATGGAAGTTATACAGTTGGGGGGGCACTAACTAACACAAATACAATAACCATAGATGTTATAGTTAATTCTTACGACACCTATAACATCACCACAAATACCGTTAATGGGTATAGTTTCTCTGCTTCCGGAACATTTTCGTCTTTGGGCGTTAACACCATAACATTAACAGGTTCTGGTACGCCACTAGCTGCTCAAACCGATACTTTTACAATAGATTTTACAGGAACCGGTTTGACTTGCAATGTAGACATCACGGTAATCAATTATTTTGCAAATTGTTTAGATTATTTAAATGCCGGGTTTACAACGGATGGTATATACACTATTGATCCGGATGGTACTGGAGGTAACCCTGCCTACGATTGTTATTGTGATATGACCAATGATGGTGGCGGATGGACACTTGTTTTTAATCATAATACGGCTGGGGGGTATTGGGCAAATAACACCGAAGCCAATGAACACAATGTTGGTACTCCTGGTTTAACAACAAATAAATATTCGATATTAAGTAAGCTAGATGAGATTAAAAGTGCAGCGCCTTATGAATTTAGACTACATTACCCTTCATTGGGGTTAACTAACCACTGGTCACAAACATTTGACCCTAGAAGTGGAACAGCTGGAGTATTTCCTGTTCCCGGATATACCCCAATTAGTATTGATATGACGAACAGGTCATGGGGTGGTATAGAATCTTCGGTGCATTCAACTTATTTAAATGGTAGTGTTAATAGTGGTATGTGGTTTTATTCATTAGGCAGTAGGATCGCCTGGCTTGGAGGTATTCCTTCTGAAACTACAGCAACAGATCGTGTGCAATTATTTATTAGATAATGATCCTTTTTTAGTCATTAATATTTACGTAAAGTAAAATTCCAATAATACTTTTTAAATAATACAATGCTTAAAAAAAGAGTAAGATGTTTAGAATTAAGTTTCTTCTTAAATTTTATGGACGACTTATTAAAATATTCTGTAATGCTATATTTTTTGTGTATCCCTTTTTCTTTTAAAAGTTGATAACTTTGATAACGTAAATACGGAGCTAAATTCTTTCCTCTAAACGAATGAAAAGTCCACATATTTAACAAATACGCTTCATCTTGTTCTAATTTAAAAGACCTTTTATTAAAAACAAAATCATTTAATTCAACATATGTATAAGCTGCAATTTCTTTTTCTCGCTCTAAACCAATACACAATTGACCATTTTCAAACCCCTTAATCATATCAGTTAAATGTTCTTTAGGCTTATCTTTGGCAATTAATTTTATTTCTTCAAGGTTTAAATATCTAACTTTGTATTCAGAAGCATCACCATTAATTATCGGTTCATCACAAGCTTCTACTTCTTCTTCTACCCAATAATAAGGCTTAATATCTAATCCTATTCTTGCTAACCTATTTCTTAAACCAAAAAGAAACAAACCGTTTCGAATAATACTCCAATATCTACGTGTACTAGAAATTGTTTGAGCTTCTTTAATTCCCATAATTATAAGGTTTTACGTCCGTATGAACCATTTCCCGGCTCTAAATTCATTTTAACTCGAAAATCTTTTGGACTCATTATTTTTCGATCATTAGCTTTAGAAATCGTATGAATTCGGTTTAATAAATCGCTATTGCTTGCTAACTTAGTTCTAGACGTATCAAACCATATATTATCTTCAATTCCAACTCTTACCCCACCTCCAATAGCTATGGAAAGTGAATTCATCTTAAGCTGCTCATTTCCTATACCCGCCATACTCCAAAACGAATTTTCAGGAAGGTCGTTAACCATAACCCCTGCATGTAATAAATTTGCCTGAGAACAAGCAATATTACCAAATAGTAGATTGAAATAATGAGGTGCTTGAATAAATTGTTTTCTTTCCAAATATTTTGCATAATTAATCATTCCTATGTCAAAAGCTTCAAGCTCAGGAACGATTCCCTTTTTCTTCATTATGGAAGCCAAATCTGCAATCATATCTGGCGCGTTCATACTTGCCGTTTTATTAAAATTTAACGAGCTTAATGTTAAACTTCCCATATCCGGCTTTAAATGGCCCTCTAAAAATAGTACACTACTACGCTTTTCTAACTCACTAAAATCTCTTCCACTTAATGAGGCACATAGTACTAGTTCTGGAGCATACTTTCTAATACCTTCTATTATTTCCGCATAAGTTTCTTTATGATATGTGGGTACGCCAGTAATAGCATCTCTGGCATGCAAATGAGCCATAGTAATACCTATTTCTGAAGCACGATGCACATCTTCAACTATTTCTGAAACACTAACTGGCACATAAGGAGTCATATCCTTAGTAGGAATCATCCCTGTTGGCGTAAAATTTAATATTAAATCATTATGCATAATCCCCTTTTAAGTTATAATGACCCAATGTATCTATAAATTAAATAAGCGTAAATAAAATTAGATTAAAAACGATTAACACAGGTTAAATCATTCTTTTTATATTTTCAACAAATCTATTAATCGACATACTATGCAAACCCAGAAGTATCTACCAGACCTATTATTAAACGTGACCATAAAAGGAGTACTACCCTTTATGCCTTTTCTTTTTTTAAATTCAAAGGAACATCATTAGAACAAACTACTTTTTCTTCTCTAGAAAACTAAACTACTGTAGACTAAAAATCTATAGGTTTATTTGGCTGATTGAAAGTCTGCTTCGTGAAATGAGGGATATCATTTGAGAATTCACAATAATGAATTTGTGAAATTCGTGGCAGAAAGATTTTTTGGAGCTGAAAGCGAAATCAACTAAAGTACGCAGCTTTAACTAAATTTGAGACCAATAAATTTAGTATTACCACTCACGTTTTTTGTTGAGTTCTTCAAGAGCTTCTAATTCTTTTTGGGGTATCACTTTTAAAAAAGACGGATGTTGCTCGATAGCATATTCGATTTTTTTTACAATATCATCTGTACTTTCATTATCGTAGTCGATCTCTAAAGGTGCTTTGATTTCAAATGATTGTAAAATATTCTTCTTTTTAATACGCAATCCTTTTTTATCAAAAGAGCGCCTAAATCCATCAATAACAATGGGAACTACAATAGGTTTGTACCGCTTAATAATGTGAGCTGTTCCTTTTCTTATAGGCTTAAAAGGTGTTGTTGTACCTTGAGGAAATGTAATAACCCAACCATCATCTAGGGCCTTTCCTATACTTGAAATATCGCTCATCTTAACTTGCCTATTCACATCTTGTCCTTCAGACCTCCATGTACGTTCAATACTAATAGACCCTACATAAGCTAATATTTTAGGTAGCAATCCCGCTTTCATGGTTTCTTTGGCTGCTACATAATAGATATTCAACTTAGGGTTCCACAAATACCCCACATTTTTTATAGAGTCTACACGTCCACTTAAGCTTGCATTAAAGACATGAAACATAGACACAACATCAGCAAAGTAAGTTTGATGATTCGAAATAAACAATACATTAGTATCTGGTAAGTTTTTAATAATTTCGGAGCCTTCTATTTGTAGCTCATTAAACCCTCTAAAACGGCTATGAGTTAACGTGCCTAAAATTCTAATAAGCCATTTTTTTAAAAATAATATATGTCCGAATGGATTTCTTTTAAACAATCCCATAAATCACGCGTCAAAATTGGTTGGTTAATTGCAAAAGTAACAAATCTATTAAACTACATGAATGGTTTTAACAAGTCTTTCATTTCACTTAGCATCATTGCGGTTGCTCCCCAAACAACATAACCATTTAATTTAAATGCAGGAACCTCAACTTCAACACTATACGAAGTTGATACTTTTTTAGTTATTATTATACCGTCGTCTAACAAGTGTTGTAAATCAATTTCAATAATGGTTTCCACCTCGTCATCTTGTTTAATAAAACTTGGTGTATGCTTAGTAATCCCAAAAAAAGGCTGCACATAAAAATTACTAGGTGGAATATAAACTTGAGATAATTTTCGGATGACTTTTATAGTGTCTATAGGTACACCAACTTCTTCAAACGTTTCTCTTACCGCAGCTACTTTTAACGAAGTATCTTGTTTTTCTAACTTCCCTCCGGGAAATGCAACTTGTGCTGAATGCACACCTTTATATGTTTTTCTTAAAATGAGAACAAATTTCGTCTGTTTATTTATGTCTGGGTAAAACAACGCCAATACTCCTGCCTTTTTTGCCTTTTTTATAGCCTCTTTTTGTTTTTCCATAAGGTCTCTTCGAAAAGGCGGAACCATTTTAAAGTGAGACGATTCGGCTGGAAGTGTTATATTCTTTATTTTTGAAGTTAATTTTAAAAATTCATCAAAATTCATATCTATGAGACTTGTATTTCTTTTATGTCTATTTTTTTTATTTCTGAATTGTGAAGATAAACAAACTAAAAAGAAAATTATTCCCGAAACTACAGTAACTAAAAAGAAGAAAAAAGAAATTACAAAAGACACAATTAAAGTACCTGAAAGAGAATTCCCTAAGTTAAATTCAAAAAGTGCTATGGCCTTTTTTCTGGATTATGACAAACATCATAAAGAAAATAAAGTACGCATTACTACAGATTTTGGAACTATTGACATATTATTATTTAACGAAACAAAATTTCATCGTTCTAACTTCATTTTCTTAACAAAACAGAAATATTTTAACGATACACAGTTTTATAGAGTTATTAATAACTACATAGTTCAAGCTGGCAATAGCGATGACAAAAAAACGGCTAGGAAACGTGCTCATATTGGAAGATACCTATTACCGCCTGATACAAAACGTGGATTTAAACATAACAGAGGCGTTGTATCAATGCCTAGTAGTGACATTAATAACCCTTATAAATTAGCATCTCCTTTTGAGTTTTTTATTGTACAACAAAAAGGTGGTGCCCATTTTTTAGATGGTGACTATACTATTTTTGGTAAAGTAATAAGAGGGATGAATGTCGTTGATAAAATTGCTGCTGTTGAAACCGATGATGGTGATTGGCCTGATAAAAATATTTATATTAGAAATGTTGAGATTATTGAATAGAAAAATCGCTTAATAATCTCGCAAAGGCGCAAAGACACAAAGTAAAATATTTTACTATTAAACTGCCCACTACACACTGCTTACTGAACACTGAATACTGTTTACTGAACACTGCTTACTGAATACTGTTCTCTTAATAATCTCGTAAAGACGCAAAGACACAAAGTAAAATACCTTACTATTAAAATGCCCACCACACACTGCTTACTGAACACTGAATACTGATGATTGATCTCTTAATAAATCACTTAATTATCTCGCTAAGACGCAAAGACACAAAGTAAAATACTTTACTATTAAAATGCCCACTACGCACTGCTTGCTGAACACTGTTTATTGATCACTGCTTACTGCTCACTGAATAAATCATTCTTTATAAATTGTTGGCAATGCTATTTTAAATTTCACTGCTAATAACCTGACTACGATCACAACAATTCCTGCTATTATAAAAATAATATTGTTCTCTATTGGTAGTTCTCTTAATAAAAAATAAGTTATACCTCCAAGTATGCAAGCAGTAGCATAAATTTCTTTTCTAAAAATTACAGGGATTTCATTACATAAAATATCACGTATAACTCCTCCAAAACTAGCTGTCATAGTTCCTAGGGCAATACAAATAATGGGGTGTAACTCTGCATTCAATCCTTTTTCAATGCCTACTAAAGTATATAAACCAATACCAATAGTATCAAACAAAAACAGAGAAGTCCTTAGATAGTTAATTTTACTCCTAAAAAGGATCGCAAAAACCGCAGATGCTATAATAACATAGGTATATGTGATGTCTTTCATCCAACTTACGGGAGCATTACCAATAAGTAAATCTCGAAGTGTCCCCCCACCAACAGCTGTAACAAATCCAATAATCAGAATTCCGAATAAATCCATTTTTTTATTCATTGCCACCAATACACCGGAAATGGCAAAAGCAATGGTTCCTAAAATATCTATGGTATAAAACATACTATTTTTAATTTGAGTTTCTAATTTGTTCACTTTTTCTAAAAAAAGTGGTTCTTCTCTATCACAATTCCCTTCTTAAGACCCTACGACTGCTCGTAGGGTAAGCGATTCACACATTTTTTCTGAAAAAGAAAAAGTGGTTCTCTGCTTACATATCTTGGGTGTAAAAATTATAATCTTTTAAAATAACATCAATAAACTGAATGTCATTTGCTTGTTTTACCTCTTTTATACCTGCCACTTCTATTATTTTTGTCCTTAACTTTATTAATGTTTGATAGTCTTTTGCAGCCCTTGCATTAACAAACGTATCTTTTATAATACGTGCATCATTATCAGACAATTTAATCACGTTAGGGTAAGTGGGTTTATAGTCTTGTTTTAAATTCTCTAAAATAGTATGACTAATATTCACATGATCTTTTAATGCAATTACAGCGGTTCCTGCTGCCATATCTCCTAATCTTTGCGTCTTTTTATTAGACAGCATCACGAAAAAGCCTAATCCAAAAATATAAACATCAACAATTCTAAAAAACCAACGCACTACATAATCGGACAGGGATGCCTGATACCCATCAATTTTCACAACTCTAATTTTAAGAGCACGCTTGCCAATGGTTTGTCCTTGAAAAAAAGACTCTAAAGCCAAAGTATAAAACATCACGGGAAAACTTAAAATCGTATTAATACCAATTTGAGACCATTCGTCCATCCCCTCAAAAACACCAAATATTTTATTTAAGATTAGTAAATATCCAATTTTAATGACCGTATCAAGGATAAATGCTAACAATCTTTCTCCACCACCTGCAGCATTGAACGTTATTTTTACATTTTGGGTCGTGTTAATTTGTAACTCTGACATTTTATATTTTAATTTATCAAATATATGAGGGAAGTTTCATTTATCAAGCAAAATAAAGAAAAATGGTTAAGTTTTGAAAGAGCTGTCTTTAATAATGACTTTGAAGACCCCGATGAACTTGCATCACAATACATACACTTAATAAATGATTTAGCATATGCACAAACCTATTATCCTAAAAGCAAGGTTATTCTATATCTTAATCAACTAGCGGCCAAAGCTTTTCAAAAAATTTATAAAACAAAGCGAGAAGACACTAATAGGATTTTTGGGTTTTGGAAAACTGAAGTTCCTCTAATTTGTTATCAATACCGAAAATTTATTTACATCGCGTTTGTTGTATTTTTTGCATTTACTTTTATTGGGGTTATTTCTGCTGCTAATGACGGGGAATTTGTTCGTTCTGTATTGGGAGATAATTATGTAAACATGTCTTTAGAAAATATTGAAGCTGGAGACCCTGTAGCCGTTTATAAAAGTGGCAGTAACTGGGGAAGTTTTATTGGTATTACCATAAATAATCTACGCGTTGGTATTATCGCTTTTGTTTTAGGTGTTTTTTTAGGAATCGGAACACTTTACATCATGTTTAAAAATTGCATCATGTTGGGATCGTTTCAATATTTCTTTTATGAGAAAGGCGTTTTATGGGAAAGTGTTCGCGGCATTTGGATACACGGAGCCATGGAAATTTTTGCTATAGTTATTGAAGCTGCTGCTGGGCTTATTTTAGGCGCCAGTATTTTATTTCCTGCAACACATTCCAGATATACATCATTTAAACAAGGAGCTAAAACTGGTATTAAAATATTAATTAGTACTTTTCCTTTTACTTTTTCTGCTGGATTTCTAGAAGGCTTTATCACACGATATTCTAATATTATGCCTAATTGGCTATCGACTGGTATCATATTAATTACATTAAGTATTATTAGCTATTATTATTTAATTTATCCTTTTAAAATTCAGAAGCAAATCACTCAACCCCAAATCATAAGTCCGTCTCATAATTGAAAATAAATAGATTACATATAATCTTTTTTTTATCTATTATGGTTTGCTGCTATCAAACTGTTTTTAGCTCTAACACACTACAAGAGCCTGAACAAATAAGGGTATTTGATGAAGATTTTAAAGAGCGGTATTCTAGTGATAAATACAATTATGAAGGGAAAAAAATAGTAACTGAAACCCCAATGGGTTCTGGTAAATATGAAGATTATAAAAGTGGAAAACTAAGGCAAAAAGAAAAAAATAATACAGATGATATCACTATAAACTTTGGTCCTTTAGGTTGGTTATTTTATCTCGCTATTGGCATTGCTGTTGCTTATCTGGTTTATATATTACTAAATGAAGGTGGTTCAGGATTATTTTCTTCAAGAAAAAATGAAACGCTAAATAATTATGAAAACATAACCGCAGAAAATATTGAGCATGCAGATATACATACTCTAATAAAAAATGCTGAAAATAATGATAATTATAGGTTAGCTATTAGGTATTATTATCTTTTAGTTTTAAAAACGCTTAGTTTAAAAAACTATATAAAATTTGAAGACGATAAAACAAATAGTGAATATTTAAACGAAATAAACGAGAAACCTTTTAGTGAGAAATTTGCATATACTTCTTATTTATATAATTATATCTGGTATGGTAAATTCTCATTAAATATAGAGCAATATAACAAGGCCAAGAGTAATTTTCTAACGTTTCTAAATCTGGTAAAATAATGAAGAAAATTTTACCTATACTTATTATAATAGTTGCCTTGGTAGTTACTGCTGCTGTGGTAGTTGGCGTTAAAAGAACTAAAACAGTTGATTGGGAAGAATCTTTTAATGAAAAAAGCAATAAACCCTATGGGGTTAATATATTCTATAAGGAACTACCAAACCTGTTTAAAGATTTTAAAGTTAGAACGGTTTTCCATCAACCGGCCAGCTATTTAAGGGCTAATTCTGAAGATGGTTATGGCGAGCATGTCGCAGAGGGGAGTTATATAATTATTGGAAATTCCGATTATTTAGAAAATGATTCGGTAGATGAATTATTAAATTTTGTTGATGCAGGTAATACATTGTTTATATCCGATTATTACTTTTCTCAAAAAATTCATGATACTCTAGATATCGATATTGACTATATTCAAAATGAAAAGGATAGTATTTCATATCAATCGCTTAAGTATATTGACGTAGAAAGTACGATTATAGATAAAAACAAGGGGGATAGTTATTTTTCTCGCTTCGATACCATAAACTATAATATACTAGGGTATTCTAAAATTGATTATAAGCATGTTAACTTTATTCAAGTCCCTTTTGGAGATGGAAACATCTACTTGCACCTCGAACCAAAAGCTTTTACAAATTATAACCTTTTAAAAGAAGACAGGTACAAATATGTTGAGGGTTTAGTTTCTTATTTACCCGAAAGTAATGTGTATTTTGATTCGTATACAAAAATACAAACAGGCTATGATGGTGATGTTGAAAAAGAATCTAACTTAAGTTGGTTTCTGGAACAGTTATCTTTTAGATGGGCTTGGTATACTGCCGTCATTTTTGGGATTCTATTTATGATATTTAATGCAAAACGCAGACAGCGTATTATAAAAATTATAAAACCACTTCAAAATACTACTATAGCTTTCGTTAAAACCGTATCTAATTTATATTTTGACATTCAGGATCATAAAAACTTAATTGATAAAAAAATAACGTATTTTTTAGAAAAAATACGGACGGATTTTAATTTAGACACGTCAACATTAAATGATGAATTTATAGTAAAGCTGGCGGCAAAAACCGGCAAGAAAAAAGAAGATGTTAAAAAATTAATCAACTATATTAATTGGTTAAGATCAAAAAATGAATTTTTTGAAGAAAACCTAATCAAATTAAATAAGCATATTGAAGCTTTTTACACTACATAATTATGGACGAAAATAGAGAATCTCAAGACCAACAAGATTTTTTACCAAAATCGGACACTATATCATCGATTGATAGTAGTGCCTTGGAAGACACCAATAATCTACAATTTCAAAATCGTTTAGATTTATCTGAACTTCAACAAAGTGTCAATAAAATAAAACAGGAAGTTGGAAAAATTATTGTTGGCCAAAAGGATATGATAGATATGCTTATTGCATCGCTTTTAGCTAAAGGACATTCTCTCATAGAAGGTGTACCCGGCGTTGCAAAAACCGTCACGGCAAAACTATTAGCAAAATCTTTAAGTGTCGGCTTTAGTCGTATTCAATTCACACCAGATTTAATGCCTAGTGATATTTTAGGAACCTCAGTTTTTAACTTAAAAAAATCGGAATTCGAATTTAAAAAAGGCCCCATTTTTTCGAACATGATTCTTATTGACGAAATCAATAGAGCACCTGCTAAAACACAAGCTGCTTTATTTGAGGTTATGGAAGAACAGCAAATTACAATTGATGGTAATAAATTTATACTAGATGCGCCTTTTATTGTTCTGGCAACTCAGAATCCTGTGGAACAAGAAGGGACATACAGATTACCCGAAGCGCAATTAGACCGGTTTTTGTTTAAAATTGATGTTGATTATCCCAATTTGGATGAAGAAATAGAAATACTCTCTAGAGAACATGAATTAAAAGATAAATCTAAAACAGAAGCCCTAGCATCATTCTTAACAGGCGATCAAATTGTAAAATATCAGAATTTGGTAAGTCAAATCCTAGTAGAAAAACATTTGCTTAAATACATCGCAGAACTTATTGTTGCTACACGTAGTAATCAATTTTTATATTTAGGTGCATCACCAAGAGCATCTATTGCCATATTAAAATCGAGCAAAGCATTTGCAGCCATGTCTGGTCGTGATTTTGTGACACCAGAGGATATAAAACGTGCTGCTATTCCTGTATTACATCATAGAGTTATCGTAACACCAGAACGCGAAATGGAAGGTGTTACAAGCAAACAAATTATAAAACAAATTATTGAAACTGTTGAGATACCACGTTAGTTAGTAGTGTTCAGTAGGCAGTAGGCAGTAGGCAGTAGGCAGTAGGCAGTAGGCAGTAGGCAGTAGGCAGTAGGCAGTAGGCAAACAATGTCATTCTGAACGAAGTGAAGAATCTCATTTTAACTTTTAACTTTTAACTTTTAACTTTTAACTTTTAACTTTTAACAAATTTTGAAATTCTTTAAACCATTCTACATACAACCCCGTTTTTTTTATGCTGGTATCGGCATTGTAGTATTGTTTGCTCTAAGTTATTTCATTCCTTTGTTATTCAACATTGCACAGCTTTTTATATTAGTACTTGTACTTTTATTCTTTTTAGACTTTCTAATCATTTTTATTGGTAAAAACAAAATTGAAGCTACCAGAATATTACCAGACAAGTTTTCAAACGGAGATAAAAACCAAATAAAGTTAAATATTAACAATAACTATTCTATTTCGGTTTATTTAGAAATCATAGATGAAATTCCAGAACAATTTCAAGTTAGGGATTTTAAAATTAAAGAAAGTATTCCTTCACGAAAATTAAGGTTAATTCAATATGATTTAAAACCAACCGAACGTGGTGAATATCATTTTGGGAACCTAAACATATATGCATCTTCCGTTATTAATTTAGTTGCGAAACGTTTTACTTTCAACGAGGGAGCTATGGTCCCCACCTATCCTAGTTTTAAACAATTAAAAAAGTTTGAACTTTTAAATATTAATCAGAATTCATTAGAATATGGACTCAAAAAAGTAAGACGGCTTGGACATTCTATGGAGTTTGAACAAATTAAGGACTATGTTTTAGGAGACGATTTACGTACTATAAATTGGAAAGCTACAGCAAAGAAAAATCAGTTAATGGTAAATCAGTTTCAAGATGAAAAATCACAGCCTGTTTATTCCATTATTGATAAAGGTCGTATTATGAAAATGCCTTTTAATAGCTTAAGCCTTTTAGATTATGCTATCAATGCTGCTCTAGTAATTAGTAATGTTGTTTTAAAAAAACATGATAAAGCCGGTATGTTTTCTTTTTCTAAGCAAATAGATAATGTTGTGGTTGCTGAAAGAAGAAGCTCGCAAATGCAGCTTATTTTAGAATCGCTATACAATGTAAAGACCGATTTTTTTGAAAGTGACTTTAGCCGTTTATATGGAAGTATAAAACGCCACATTACGCATAGAAGTCTTATTTTAATGTACACTAATTTTGAAACGCTAGATGGTTTAAATAGACAATTACCTTATTTAAAAGCCATTTCTAAAAGCCATTTATTAGTGGTTATTTTCTTTAAGAATACAGAGTTAACCAGTTTGATTGCTGATAAAGCAGAAACGGTACAGCAAGTTTATGATAAAGTCATTGCTGAAAAATTCGCGTTTGAAAAACGTCTTATTGTAAACGAATTAAAAAAATATGGTATCTATTCCATTTTAACAACCCCGGAAAACCTTACCATAGACACTATTAATAAATACTTGGAAATAAAAGCGAGAGGCTTACTTTAGTAGAATCTTTAAACTACCGAATCTGTACATTTTAGAAAAGACACGAATTACACTAATTTTCACGAATCTATTTTTTTATAGTTTCGTTTTAGTATTGAACTAAAGGTGAACACTAACTGCCAAGTTTACAGGGTCGGAATCTATCGATAAAGAGATTAATTAGTGTAATTCGTGTCTAACTTTTTTTAATATTATGACGCGTAAGTTTAAATGATCACTTTTTTACTATTATGAAAACCTAAACCGCTTCATTTAACCAAGCTTTCATCATCCAAACCGTTTTCTCCTGCTCGGTAATAAAATCACTCATCATAGAATTGGTACCTTCATCATTCGCATTATCAGACTTATCTAAAATCAGTCTTTCTATCTTTAAAAGCTCTGTCAATGAATTAACAATTAAGCGTACCGCCTTATCATCTTGAGAAATATTTTTACCTACTGGTACTTTAGTATTTTCTATATATTCTTCAAACGTATGTAAAGGTGTTACTCCTAACGTTAGAATACGTTCAGCAATTAAATCAACTTTCATGTTCGCATCTGTGTACAACTCTTCAAACTTCACATGTAAATCAAAAAAACGCTTTCCCTTTATATTCCAATGGATACCTCTTAAATTCTGATAATATATTTGAAAATTAGCCAGTAAATGATTCAAATCATTCGCTAAGTCTTTGGTCTTTTTAGAATCTAATCCTAAACTATTTAAGGTCATATTTATATCTATTTTTTATGTTTACTACAAATTTAATTTATAATTAACAGTTGTTTCTATAAATTTTATTGATAGTTTTTATATTTTTATAGCCTAAATTGATTATTATGACGATTACCCAATTATATTATGTTTTGGCCGTTGCCGAAAACCAGAATTTCACTAAAGCTGCAGAAAAATGTTTCGTTACACAACCTACTTTGAGCATGCAGATTCAAAAACTTGAAGACCAATTAGATGTATTAATTTTTGATCGTACAAAAAAGCCTATTGAATTAACTGATGTTGGCAAAAAGATTGTTAATCAAGCAAGAAATATTGTAAACGAATCTTATAGAATTCAAGATATTGTAGATCAACAAAAAGGCTTTATTGGTGGAGAATTCAAACTCGGCATTATACCAACCGTAATGCCAACGCTACTCCCTATGTTTTTAAATAATTTTATAAAAAAACATCCAAAAGTTAAGCTTAAAATTGAAGAATTAACAACAGAAGAAATCATTTCGAGAATTAACGATGGGCATTTAGATGCTGCTATAGCTGCCACACCTTTAGAAGATGAAAACATAAAAGAACGTGTTCTTTATTTTGAACCATTTATGGGGTACATTCCTAAAAACCATAGATTACATAACCATAAAAAATTGGATGTATCAGATTTAGATATTGATGATATGCTTTTACTTGAAGATGGTCACTGCTTTAGGGATGGTGTTATTAATCTTTGTAAAGTATTTAAAAGCCAAACAGATGATCAATTTCAACTGGAAAGTGGCAGTATAGAAACACTTATAAAGCTTTCAAATGAAGGATTAGGTATGACACTCTTACCTTATTTACATACTTTAGATATTAACGATAAAGAAAAAGAAAATCTACATCACTTTAACGAACCCTCTCCTGCCAGGGAAGTCAGTATTATCTATCATAAAAGTGAATTAAAAATGCAAATTATTGAAGCTTTACAAGATGTTATATCTGGTGTTGTTAGAGGTGCTATTGCGTTTCAAAATGTAAAAATTGTTAGCCCGTTACCTAAATAGGTTAACCACTTTTAGATAAACTAAAAAGAGCTTCCAATGTGGAAGCTCTTTTTATATAAAAAATATCTTTATTTTTTTGCTGCTGGTGGTGCATTTAGTTTTGCACTCATTTCCATAGAAATAGCAGAGCGCTCATACTTAACTTTACCAGACATCGTTTCTATAACACAGCTCCCATCTTTATCGTTTAGTTCTAAAACCTTACCATGCAATCCACTTTTAGTAACTATTCTATCCCCTTTTTTTAATTCGGCAGCAAATTTCTTTTCTTTTTTTGCACGTTTCATTTGTGGTGCAATCATAAAGAAATATACAACTACAAACATTAATATAAACGGCATAAACGACCCTATTCCTTCTCCCATCTTATTGTGCTTTAATTGTTGGTGTTACTGGCTTCTTTGCATTAGGATCTGGTTTTACAAAAGCTGTAATTCTTACAGTTTCTGATCCTTTTTCTGTATTTGCTGTAACTGTTATTGTTTTAGAAACTTTATTTGACCCGCTTCCATTAAATTGAACAGAAAACTGACTTGACTCTCCAGGCGCCAAAGGCTCTCTACTCCAGTCTTGAGGTACAGTACACCCACAAGTACTTTTAATATCTGTAATAACTAAAGGCGCATCTCCTGTATTTTTATAGTTAAAAACTGTTTTAACTTTTGTTTTAGATTCTATTTCACCAAAATCATGTTCTTTTTTATCAAACTCAATCACTGGAAATTTAGATGCACTTGCATCTCTTGCTGCTGCTTCAGCTACATTTTTGTCATCAATTTTCTTAGCAGCATTTTCTTTACAAGAAGTAAACGCTATTAAGCATAATGTGCTTAATCCTAATATTATTTTTTTCATTGTTAAATTTTTTGTCATTCGCGACGTAAAAATAGTAATTATTTGATCTATTAAAAATTTTTAACAGAATTATAGTAATCCTCTACCTATCTTATTTAATCTCCCGTCTGCGTCGTATTCTTTAACCAATTTATCCAATATACCATTTATAAATATGCTACTTTTTGGTGTAGAATATTCCTTAGCAATTTCTAAATATTCATTAATAGTTACTTTTACAGGTATTGATGGAAAATTATGCAATTCACTAATAGCCATTTGCAGTAATACATAGTCTACATTAGCAATACGGTCTGAATCCCAATTTTTGGTTTTCATTTCAATCTCTTTATTAATTAGAGACCTGTTTAAAAGTGTTTTTTTGAACAAATCAATTGCAAACTTCTGATCTTCAGAATCCTTATATAATTTAGGTGTAAAATAACCTTCTGCCGAAGTTGCTTTAACCTTTCTTAATAGTTTTAAAATGGTAGTATTTACAGTAGGAAGATCATCTAGCCAAGTTAGATTTTTATCTTCTAAATACTCATAAAGTTTCTCATTAGGAGCAATGATGTCTTTAAACACGTCAACAATAAAATCTTTATCCTCTTTGAAATCAGACACCCTAGTTTGCATATAATCTTTATACAAATCGCTTTTAGTAATTTCTTTAAAAATAACATCTACATATTCACTATCAAATTTCCAATTAGTTATTTTATAGGTATCTAATTGGTCTTTTAATCGCAAATTATCTCTTAAAGATTTAAGTAATTGGTTATTTACAAACTTTTTGTTTGGGTCTTTGTCTTCTTTAGTAGCTAAATGCTTTTTTTGTTTTTTTTGTAAATCGTCTTCAGCTCTTTTTTGAACTTCTAGCAATAACGAGATTAATAAGAGATACAAGTTGTACATATTATCTATACTAAACAGTAAGAATTTTTGGTCTTTACTAAAATCATCGCTTTCCCCTCCTTTATAGGCATACAAAGTTTGCATTACTTTTACACGAATATGTCTTCTATTTAGCATAATTACAAAGAACTTAAATTAAAAAATATGAAAGTGTTTCACTGTTTTTTCGTTGCAAAAATAACACTATTTTGAGAAGTAACTCCATATTTTGTTTTAATTATTAGAATAATATTTTAAATTATATTTAACAATTACATGTTACTAATACACCCTTTTTATTATCATTAATACATTATATTTGCTCTCCCATTACTACAAGGTTAATGAAAGAATTACAACATTTAAATAAATACTTCTTAAAATATAAAACACACCTTTTAATAGGTATGGTCATTACTGTTGTTGCTAGAATTTTTCTACTCTTTACGCCGCGCTATGTCAAACAAATTTTTATAATAGTAGAAAAAGCTTTAGAAGGGAAGATCTCCCAAGCCGTTTTTAAAGCAGAATTGTTAGAGTCTATTCTTTATATTATTGGAGCGGCCATAATAGGCGGTATACTTACCTTTTTTATGCGCCAAACTATTATTAATGTTTCACGCTATATCGAGTTTGATTTAAAAAATGAAATTTACGACCAATACCAAAAACTCTCTTTAAATTTTTATAAAAAAAATAGAACAGGGGATTTAATGAACCGTATCACTGAGGATGTAGGCAGGGTACGTATGTATGCAGGGCCAGCCATCATGTACAGTATTAACACTTTTGCTTTATTTGTTGTTGTTATTATTTATATGATTAATGCATCTCCCAAATTAACACTATACACCATTTTACCATTACCAATTCTTTCTGTTATTATATATAAATTAAGTAAAGAAATACACAAACGTAGTACTATCGTCCAAGAGTATTTATCTAAACTTTCTACATTTTCCCAAGAATCTTTTAGTGGTATTTCTGTAATTAAAGCATATGGTATTGAGCCACAAACGGCAACAAATTTTAAATCACTTGCATCAGAAAGTAAAGAAAAACAAATAAGTTTAGCAAAAGTACAGGCCTGGTTTTTTCCCATGATGATTTTGCTTATCGGTACAAGTAATTTACTGGTAATTTATATTGGGGGCATGCAATATATTAATGGTGAAATTGAAAGCTTAGGAACCATTGCAGAATTTATTATTTATGTAAACATGCTTACGTGGCCTGTAGCAACGGTAGGCTGGGTAACTTCTATTGTACAGCAGGCCGAAGCATCACAAAAGCGAATTAATGAATTTTTAAAAATTGAACCGGAAATTAAAAACACCATAAATACAAATACAGAAATCACTGGAGATATTGATTTTAATAATGTTTCTTTTACTTATGATGACACAAATATTCAGGCGTTGAAAAACATTAGTTTTAATATAAAATCGGGGGACACATTGGCTATTATAGGTAAAACAGGATCTGGAAAATCTACAATTTTAGATTTGATTGGTAGGCTTTATGATATAAATGAAGGTACCATTATTATTAATGAAACAAAAATTGATAAACTTAATTTAAATAGTTTAAGAGACAATATAGGCTATGTGCCTCAGGATGCTTTCTTATTCTCTGATAGTATAAAGAACAATATTAAGTTTGGAAAAGAAGATGCTACTGATGATGATGTTATTGAAGCAGCAAAAAATGCTCAAGTGCACAAAAACATAGCTAAATTTAATAATGGTTACGATACTGTATTAGGTGAGCGTGGTATCACGCTTTCAGGTGGACAAAAGCAACGTGTATCCATTGCAAGAGCTATTATAAAATCACCTAAAATATTACTCTTTGATGATTGTCTTTCTGCTGTTGATACTGAGACTGAAGAAAAAATATTGAAAAACCTTAATAAAATTTCAAAAGGAAAAACAACAATTATTGTAAGTCATAGAGTTTCTTCTGCTAAAAATGCTGATAAAATTATTGTATTAGATGATGGTGAAATTGTACAAGAAGGTACACATGAAATGCTCATAGACATAGATGGATACTACAAGGATTTGTACTTAAAGCAATTGAGCGAAACAGCCTCAAACAAATCTTAAACTTACTAAACTCCAACGAAGTAACCTAAATTGTTTTTTTCATTTTATACAATAAAAAATAACATTTCAAAAAGAAACTTCATAATTTGTTGGTTAGTATCGGTTTTTTTTAGATTTTTGATAATAAATAACGATAATTTAATAAATTTCTGTACACTATGAACAATAATGATATGATGGAGAGAGAAGAGATTTTTTCGAAGGTATTAAGAGCTGGAAGACGTACCTATTTCTTTGACGTAAGAGCTACCAAGGCTGATGATTATTACTTGACTATTACTGAAAGTAAAAAGTTTACAAACGATGATGGGTCGTTTCATTACAAAAAGCACAAAATATATATTTATAAAGAAGACTTTTCTGAGTTCAAGGATATATTAGCTGAAATGACTGACTATATCATAGAAAAGAAAGGTGACGAAGTTATTAGCGAACGTCATCAAAAAGACTTTAAAAAGAGCTATGAAGTTGAAAACAAAGAAGAATCATCGACAAATGATAATACACACAAATCTACCGAAAGTTTTACTGATGTAGATTTTGATGATATATAATTAAACTACTGTTTATGTAAAAAACCGCTACAATAATTGTAGCGGTTTTTTTGTGTTTAATTTTATCAAAATATTTAAAATCAAAGCTCGCTCTTATAGCCTGGTTTTCAAATTATATAGTCTTTAAATAAACATTAAGCTACTGGTGTTCCATTTTTCACTTTATTTTCTGGATTTAGAAGTATCACATCTTTACCATTTACCGCTCCTAACACCAAACACTCGCTCATAAATTTAGCAATTTGCTTTTTAGGAAAATTTACAACCGCCACTATTTGTTTTTGTTGTAAATCCTCTTTTTTATAAAGTGTTGTGATTTGTGCAGATGATTTTTTAATTCCTAAATCTCCAAAATCTATAGTAAGCTGATAGGCTGGGTTTCTCGCTTCAGGAAAATCACTAACATCAATAATGGTTCCTACTCGTAAATCGACCTTAGTAAAGTCTTCAAAAGTTATTGCATCATTCATTTTTTAAAAATACAAATTACCGAATGAATTTTAAAATGACTGATAGCAAATTTAAATAAGACTTTCTTCAGATAAAATAGAAAACCTAGGCAGTATTTAAGTTATAGTTCTATTTTATATTGAAATATAAAATAGAAAATTCATAAACTCATACTTTAAAAATAACAGGTAGTGAACTAATCTAATTTCAGCAGTTATTTTAAGGTTTATTTGGCATTAAATAACGAACTTTGATAAAACTTAAATTCTTATGGCCAGAACTCCATCCAATATGCTCCCTTTAGAAACGCAAGCACCATCATTTAATTTATTTGATACTGTCTCTGGAAATAATGTATCACTTGATCAATTAAAAGGAAATCAAGCTACTGTGATCATGTTTATATGCAATCATTGTCCATTTGTTATTCATGTAAACCAGGAAATAGCTTCAATTGCAAATTCATATACAAAAAAAGGTATGAGTTTTATTGCCATTTCTAGCAATGATATTATTAACTACCCTCAAGACAGTCCTGAAAACATGACTATTCATGCAAAAAATGAAGCGTACTCATTTCCTTATTTATATGATGAAACACAAGAAGTAGCAAAGGCTTATGATGCAGCATGCACTCCTGACTTTTATGTTTTTGATGCCAATTTAAAACTAACATATAGAGGGCAACTGGATGACTCTCGTCCAGGAAATGGCATACCCGTTACTGGAAAAGATTTAAGACATGCTTTAGATTGTTTAATTGAAAATAAGGATAATATTACTCCACAAAAACCTAGTATTGGCTGCAATATTAAATGGAAGTAATAATTAAAAGTCTAACTGCCAAAAACCAACATCAAGCCACTTACCAAATTTCAACCCTACCTCTTTAAAATGTGCTACTTGCTTAAATCCAAATTTTTCATGAAGTTTAACACTGGCATCATTTGGTAAAGTCAAGCCTCCTATAACAACATGATAATTTTGTTTTTTTAATTCGAATAATAGTTCTGTATATAATTTAGTGCCAATTTGTTTTCCTAATGCACCATGTTTCACATATACTGTAGATTCTACAGTGTGTTTATATGCAGGTTTTGGACGCCATTTACTTCCATATGCATACCCCAGAATTTCATTATTCTCTTCAAAAACAATGAATGGATAATCTGTATTTATACGTATAATTTTATCTTTAAAAGTGTCTAAAGACAAGACTTCATCATCAAAAGTAACTATAGAATTTAATACATAATAATTATAAATATCTAAAAGTTCTTCTACATCACTTAAGTTTAAAGATCTAATCATTTTTCAACGCTTCCGTCTTTATAGTTTTCAGTTTTTAAAAGAGTTCCTTTTATATCATAATGGTTCAAACTACCATTCCCGTTAACTATAGAACCTTTGTTTAATGGATTACCTTCTCCATCAAAACAGTTAATTATATCCATAAGCCCTCCATAATCACTATATAATTCTGTTTTATATAATTTTCCATTAGTATGATAATACATCCATTCACCTGTTTTAGCGTCTTGAGGCCAGCTTGCTTTAACACCTACAGAATGCAATTCACCATTTGCATGATATTTCTTATAATCATAATCACCAGAATCTTTATTCTTTTTTTCTTCAGATATTACACTTCCATTTTTAAAATAAACGGTCTTAATAATGATACGGCCATAGCTCATTTCTGCTTTCACCCATATTTCTCCTGTGCTATAATAATAAAAATAATCGCCTTCTAGATAATCTTCTTTATAAAAAGATTTTACTGCTATTTGTCCATTTTTATAATATTCTATGTGTGAACCAGTCTTTTTACCAAGAGCAAATTCTTTTTCGGCACTAATAATACCTTCCTTATTATAAGATATAAATTCACCATTCAATTTACCATCTACAAAATGTGCTTTTGTATTTAATTTCCCATTTTCAAAATATGAATGGTAGCTTCCATTGCCTTTGCCATTTTTATATATAGTCACATCTTTTAACTGTCCATTCTCAAAATATTCCTTTCTTTCCCCTGTCAGGTTTCCGTTTATAAAATTAGCTTCTAATTTAGGTTTAGAATTCTCATAATAATCTTTAAGCGCCCCACTTAGTTTACCATTTTCATCATAATGCCCAATACTTTTTAAAATACCATTTTGGTAGAAAGCTTTATGCTCACCTACTCGTAAATTATTATGATATTCACCTGTAGTCAATATCTTCCCTTCATTTGAATACGTTTTAGCAGCGCCATGGTATTGATCGTCTTTAGTATTAACTAATGCAGCTAATTGTCCACTCTCATAATACTCCTTTCCTATCCCATTCATTTTCCCTTCAGAATAATAAACGATTCGTTGAAGTTTTCCCGAAGGAAAATAATACTTAGTATTCCCATATAATTTACCATCCTTTTTACTACTCTCCATTTTTATTGTACCGTCATCATAATACTCTTTATATGAAGTCTGGGTCCATGCTATATTTATACTAATAAAAAAAATGAATATTATTAATTTCATGTGTTTGTATCTATTGTTTTTTATTTGTCACACCGGCCGGCCGGTGTAGCATCCATATAATCATAGTCCTTGGGTATCGAACTTTTAGTTACGGATGTTTCATAATTGCCTATCTAAATCCAACCTTTTCTTTTTAACAAATTTTCTATATGAGCATAATGATGATTACTATGCCATGCATAATTTCCAATATTATAGCTTAATAATACCTCTGAATTTGTTTCAGGGTGAATAAAACAAATATTCAAATCATCTTGAGATAACATTTTCAACAAATAAACAAGTTTAAAATGTATTGCTTTTATATGATTTATTGACATATCTATCGGAGCCGTTTTAGAATCTACAAGTTCTGCCCAACGATCTTCAAAATAAGCTTTTATAAGCGGTTTATCTTCTGTTAATGCCCATTTGAACCTAGTGTAACTATGATGATGGCTATCAGACACATGGTGCACTACCTGCCTTATGGTCCAGCCTCCAGGTCTATATACCGTATCTAATTGCTCGTCTGTTAAGTTTTTAACAAGGTTTTCTAAACGGGTTGGAAAATGTTCTAATATGGAAATCCAACTTTCAATATCTTCTTTAGATAAATTCGTTGGACATTCAAACCGTCCTATCGGGTATTTAAGCTTTTCTATTTGTTGCTCTGTCATATAAGCAAATGTATAAAATGTTATTTAACTTCAATTAAACCGCTTTTTACATAATTGACGGCTGTATACAATGAATTGAATTTTTTTATTTTTTTATTAAAAAATAAATTTTCAGTCATGACACCCAAATTCGCCGTTTTTTCATTTGAAACTATAAGGTAAGCTTTTAAATTATAGTTGTTTTTAAAAAATTTTAACCAATCTGAAGCAATAACAGAATAAGAGTTAATCCTATTAGAAATAAGAATAAGATCCTTTCCTTTAGTTCCTACAAATTTTTTTATATCGTTAGAAAACACTTTTACGTGGTCTTCCCAGTTAACAACAATACCTTCATTGATTTCTACAATCATGTATCCTTGAAATACAAACATACTACCAAAAGAATGGTTAAACTCCTTGATAACCTCTGAATATAAACTTGTGTCCTTAACGCTAATCATGACACAAAAATATCCTTATAAAAACTTAAAAATGAAAATAATCGATAAACAAAGTAAATATATACTCCATAAGATGAAATCAATAATTACAAGGATTAAAATCAAATTATTGTATAAAAAAACACCTACAATTAGGTGTTTTTCTTTATTATATTAAGACCCTTCGACTACGCTCAAGGTAAGTGGTTCATTAAATTTTGGTTAACCAAAATTTAATCTCTGCTTATTTTACATCCATCAACTCTACATCAAAAATAAGAGTAGCATCTGGTGGTATAACTCCTCCAGCACCTCTACTTCCGTATCCTAAATGACTTGGTATTACAAAACGTGCTTTATCGCCTACTTTTAGTAAACCAACACCTTCATCCCAACCAGCAATAACTTGACCAACACCTAGTGGAAAATCAATTGGTTGATTACGTTTATATGAAGAATCGAAGACAGTTCCATCTGCTAATTGTCCTTTATAATGAACTGACACTGTTTTACCTGTTTCTGCATTTACCCCACTTCCTTCCTGAATTATTTGATAACGTAAACCACTCTCTGTTTTATTAAAACCAGCCGCAATTTTATCCAATTCTCCTTCAGCCGCTTGTTTTGCTTCTGCTAATCTTTTTTCTCTAGATCCTTCAAAAGTTCTAAAAGATTCAATAGCATTGTAAGCTTCTGCATCACTGCCTACACGTATAATTTCTAAACTATCAATAGAATCACCTTGAGCTATAGCATTAACAATATCTTGACCTTCTGTTACTTTACCAAAAACTGTATGATTATTATCCAACCATGGTGTTTCGACATGAGTGATAAAAAACTGACTTCCATTGGTTCCTGGTCCTGCATTTGCCATTGATAAAACCCCTGGAGTATCA
Organism: Flavivirga spongiicola; assembly: GCF_030540825.1. Classification (NCBI taxonomy): domain Bacteria; kingdom Pseudomonadati; phylum Bacteroidota; class Flavobacteriia; order Flavobacteriales; family Flavobacteriaceae; genus Flavivirga; species Flavivirga spongiicola. The sequence goes on along the minus strand of NZ_JAUOEO010000002.1, from coordinate 608,128 downwards.
TGTTTTAAATCTGGGTGAAACTCATCATCAAATTGATATCCTGGATTTCCAGAACCTGATCCTTGTGGACAGCCTCCTTGAATCATGAAATCCGGAATGACTCTATGAAATTTTAAACCATCATAATAAGGAGTCCCTTGAGGCTTTACCTTATTTTCAAGGTTTCCTTCTGCTAAAGCCACAAAGTTACCTACTGTTCCCGGCGTTTTTTGATATTCTAAAGCGACAAGGATCTCTCCTTTTGTTGTATTAAATTTTGCGTATAAACCGTCTTGCATTGTTCTAATTTTTAAGAAAGTGCAAAGATAGGAAACTAAGTTATAAGTAAGAAGGTAGAAGCAAGAAGTATTTGCTCAAAGTTAAATTATATCTAGATTTGTCAAAACTTTAAACATGAGATTTTCTTTAGATAAACTTTTAGCTGCTTTTGGAAACATTCGAGCCACGGAGCGTACACATGTAGATAATTATACCGAAGATATTATTAATTCTATTAAAGATGAAGCGTTTGCGATATCTGAAAAAAACGTACTATATGCTAGCACAAAAGAACTTGGTGGTTACTACTATGTAATTACTATAACTGTTGGCTCTTTTAAAATTAAAACCATGAAAGGTGCTAAACTTAGTATTGAAGGTAAAAACTTTAGTTTGGATTTAAAATCTGACATGGATGAATTTGAGTCTGATTATTCTAATGTATCAAATAGGTTTATAACTAGAATAGATTTTCAAATTGAAAAAGAAGATGTTGAAAAATTTAATAAAGTTCACATTAAGTCGTTACAATTAATTGCAAAAAAGCATACCATCGATTTTAAAACAATAAAAAACTAATTAGCCACTTCGCTAATAAACTTAATGCGATATAAGCGCAGCTCTTCATCGTCATAATCGCCATCAAATTCTTCGATAGCATCATCAATATTATCAGATTCTGACTCCATAAAATAGTCATGAATTTCTTCTTGCTGATCTTCATCTAAAATATCATCAATCCAATAATTGATATTCAATTTAGTACCAGAATAGACAATAACTTCCATTTCTTTAATGAAGTCTTCCATAGACATCCCTTTTGACGATGCAATATCATCTAAAGGTAATTTTCTATCAATGTTTTGAATGATATACAACTTATTTGCTGAATTAGTCCCAGTAGACTTTACAACCATATCGTCTGGACGAACAATATCATTTTCTTCAACATAGTTAGAAATTAATTCTACAAAGTCTTTACCATATTTTTTAGATTTCCCTTCTCCAACACCATGAACATTTGATAATTCTGTTAAATTAACTGGGTATTTTAAAGCCATATCCTCAAGCGAAGGGTCTTGAAAAATAACAAACGGCGGTACGCCTATCTTTTTTGCATTCTTTTTACGCAAATCTTTAAGCATGCCCATCAATAATTCATCTGCTACTGCACCACCTCCTTTAACTGCCGTAATAATAGTACCATCCTCCTGCTCTCCTTCAAAAATATGATCTTCAGTCATCATAAACGACAAAGGTTTTTTTATAAAAGATTTGCCAGATTCACTTAACTTAATAACACCGTAAGTTTCTATGTCCTTTCTAAGAAAGCCTGCAACTAATACTTGCCTTAATAACGCCATCCAATGTTTGTTGTCTTTACTCTTACCCTTCCCAAAAAATGGCTGTTCATTGGTTTTATGAGAATTAATCAAAGCATTCTCTTTACCAACAATAACATTTACTAAATCTTTAGATTTATATTTTTCGTTGGTTTTATCTATAGTTTCTAATAGCAATACAACATCTTCTTTTGCCTCATGTCTCTTTTTTGGGTGCCTAACATTGTCATCCATATCACCACCTTCACCGGTCTCATTATCAAATTCTTCACCAAAATAATGTAAAATAAATTTTCTTCTGGAGATAGATGTTTCAGCAAATGCAATGACCTCTTGTAACAATGCTTGTCCAATTTCTTGCTCTGCTACGGGCTTACCTGACATGAATTTTTCTAATTTTTCAATATCTTTATAAGCATAATACGCTAAACAATGCCCTTCACCACCATCACGCCCTGCTCTACCAGTTTCTTGATAATAACTTTCTATACTTTTTGGGATGTCATGATGAATTACAAAACGTACATCTGGTTTATCTATTCCCATACCAAAAGCAATAGTAGCCACAACTACATCTACATCTTCCATTAGGAATTTATCTTGATAACTAGATCTTGATTTAGCATCTAATCCTGCATGATATGGTACTGCTTTAATACCATTTACTTGTAATACTTGAGCAAGTTCTTCAACTCGTTTCCTACTTAAACAATAAACAATACCAGATTTATTTTCATTTTGTTTTATAAATCGAATAATATCGGCATCTACATCCTTTGTTTTCGGTCTAATCTCATAATATAAATTGGGTCTATTAAAAGAAGCTTTAAAGGTTTTTGCATTATTAATACCTAAATTCTTTATAATGTCTTCCTGAACTTTTGGTGTCGCAGTCGCAGTTAAACCAATAATAGGTATACCATCTCCTATTCTACCAATAATATGACGCAAATTCCTGTACTCTGGTCTAAAATCATGCCCCCATTCACTAATACAGTGTGCCTCGTCAATAGCCATGAAAGAAACTTTCACAGAACGTAAAAACTCGACATTTTCTTCTTTGGTTAAAGATTCCGGTGCAACATATAGTAACTTTGTAATACCATTTACTATATCTTCTTTAACACGTTTTACTTCTGTTTTATTTAATGACGAATTTAATACATGTGCAACTCCCTCTTCATTAGAAATGCCCCTGATGGCATCTACTTGATTTTTCATTAAAGCTATTAATGGGGATACCACAATAGCAGTACCATCTTGCATTAATGCTGGCAACTGATAACACAGTGATTTTCCGCCACCAGTTGGCATAATTACAAATGTATGATTTCTTGATAAAACACTTTCTACAACATCTTCTTGCAAGCCCTTGAATTGATTAAATCCAAAATATTTTTTAAGAGCAGAGTGCAAGTCACTTTTGGCTAATAACATGAACTGTATAAAAATTTATTTACTTATTATCACACACTAAAATATTAAAACTTTACTTATTAATTTAATAGTGCATTTAGAGATCCCCTCATTTTTTTTTCGTTAGTTTTGTAACGAAAATCCAAAGTACAACAAAATTTAATTTGATTACCATTAAAGATAATAAAATCTTTAAAAAGCATCAACTAAAAAAATATAAATTTTGAATAGTAAAAATTCTATTACACAAACTGCAAAACTAACTATTGAAATGGAAAGTCAAGCCATTTCAAATTTAGCCAGCTTAATAACCGATGATTTTGCCGATGCAGTTCAACTTATTTACAATTCTAAAGGCCGTGTCATTATTACCGGAATTGGTAAAAGCGCCATTATCGCTAATAAAATTGTAGCCACATTAAATTCTACCGGGACTCCTTCTATTTTTATGCATGCTGCCGATGCTATTCATGGTGATTTAGGACTTATTCTTAAAGATGATGTTGTTATTTGTATTTCTAAAAGTGGGAATACTCCAGAAATTAAAGTTTTAGTCCCACTAATAAAAAGTGCTAACAATAAAATGATTGCTATAACGGGAAATAAAGACTCGTTTTTAGGACAACAAGCTGACTATATTCTAAACGCATTTGTTGAAAAAGAAGCTTGTCCAAATAATTTAGCACCAACTACGAGTACAACAGCACAGTTAGTTATTGGTGATGCTTTAGCTGTTTGCTTATTGGAATTACGTGGTTTTTCCAGTAATGATTTCGCGAAATATCACCCAGGAGGCGCCTTAGGAAAAAAATTATATTTACGGGTTCAAGATATTTCATCAGTAAACGAAAAACCTAAAGTAATTCCGACAACAAACATAAAAGAGATTATAATTGAGATTACCGAAAAAATGCTAGGTGTTACTGCCGTTGTAGAAAATGATAAAATTACAGGTATTATTACTGACGGTGATTTACGTAGAATGTTAAGTAAAGTGGATGATTTTTCATCACTAACTGCAAATGATATTATGAGTGCTAATCCTAAGCGTATTAATGCTGAAGCCATGGCTGTTGAAGCTTTAGATGTTATGGAAACAAATGGCATTTCTCAATTGTTGGTTGAAGAAGATGGTAACTATGCTGGTGTGATTCATTTGCACGATTTAATAAAAGAAGGTATTATATAATGGCAAAGAAAAGTATAAATGAGATGTCTTTTTTAGATCATCTTGAAGATTTAAGATGGCATTTAATTAGAATCTGTTCAGCTGTTATAATAGTAGCTACTTTAGCTTTTATTTTTAGCCGTTTTATGTTCGATGCCATAATTTTTGCACCTAAAGAAATGAATTTTCCAACTTATCATTTTCTTTGTAATGCGGCAAATTTTATAGGTGTTAATACAACCTTTTGTGCTGAAGAAATGCCAATGATAATACAAAATCGTACTATGGCTGGGCAATTTTCAGCAGATATTTGGACAGCCATTTTAGCAGGGTTTGTCATTTCTTTTCCTTATGTTATTTATCAATTATGGAAGTTTATTAGTCCTGGCCTACACAGCAATGAACGTAAGCACTCCCGTGGATTCATCATCATTTCATCACTCCTATTCTTTATAGGGGTATTATTTGGCTATTATATTGTAACGCCATTATCACTTAATTTTTTAGCAAATTATAGCATTTCAGAGACAGTAGACAACCAAATAGATATTGGTTCTTACATAGCCTTAGTACGCTCATCTGTATTAGCTTCAGGTTTAATTTTTGAGCTACCTATTATTATCTATTTTTTAACTAAAATAGGTTTGGTAACTCCCGAAATATTGAGAAAATACAGGAAATATGCCCTGGTAATTGTATTAATTTTATCTGCAATTATTACACCTCCAGATATTGCCAGTCAAATCATTGTAGCTATTCCAATTATAATTTTATACCAAGTGAGTATTTATATTTCTAAAATTGTTATTAGAAACCAAAAAAGAAAAGAAAAACAACATGCCTGATATTGTTAACGAATTTAATGCGTATCGTTCAAAAATGAACGATAAAATTTTAGCAGATAATAACAAAGTAATAAAACGCATCTTTAATTTAGATACCAACGCCTATGCAGAAGGTGCTTTAGATGTTAAAACTAAAGAACTTTTAGGCTTAGTAGCCTCTGCAGTTTTACGCTGTGACGATTGCATAAAATATCACATGGAAACTAGCCATAAAATTGGTTTAAAAAAGGAAGAAGTTGTTGAAGCATTAAGCATAGCAACATTAGTTGGTGGCACTATTGTTATTCCACATTTGCGTCGTGCCTACGAATTTTGGGACGCCTTGGAAGCTCAAAAATAAGTGAATTTTACCGCTACGCTACTTGATATTAAAACAAAGACAACAAACAAGATAAAATTCGAACATCCGCTATAATAGTGTATATGATTTTACTATTTTTAGCGTTCAGTATATAACTTATGATTTTAAAAGCCGAAAATTTAATGAAGTCCTATAGCGGGCGAAAAGTGGTTAAAGATGTTTCTCTTGAAGTTAATCAAGGTGAAATTGTTGGTCTTTTGGGACCAAATGGTGCTGGGAAAACCACATCTTTTTACATGATTGTTGGCTTAATAAAGCCCAATGGCGGTCATATTTTTATAGATAACACCGAAATCACAAAATACCCCATGTATAAACGAGCTCAGAATGGTATTGGCTATTTAGCACAAGAGGCTTCTGTTTTTAGAAAATTAAGTATTGAAGATAATATTCTAAGCGTTCTACAACTTACAAAGCTTAGTAAGAAGGAACAACATGATAAAATGGAATCGCTTATTGAAGAGTTTGGTTTAGGGCATATTCGTAAAAGTAGAGGCGATTTATTATCGGGAGGTGAACGCCGTCGTACAGAGATTGCCCGCGCTTTGGCTACCGACCCCAGTTTTATTTTATTAGATGAACCTTTTGCAGGTGTAGACCCCGTAGCTGTTGAAGACATACAACGTATTGTTGCTCAGCTTACCAAAAAAAATATTGGTATTTTAATTACCGATCATAACGTACAGGAAACACTTGCTATTACTGATAGAACATATTTAATGTTTGAAGGTAGTATACTTAAAGCTGGAAAACCTGAAGAGCTCGCTAATGATGAGATGGTACGTAAGGTATACTTAGGTCAAAACTTTGAGCTTCGTAAAAAGAAAATCCGAGATTAGGCACTAAGTGCCATTTGATTATTTTTCACTTTTACTGTATTGTTTGTCATTCCTGTCTTTCGTATCTGCTCAAGATAAAATTTAGCAGGAATCCACTTGAGTATTATAAATATTAAATCACTTCTGTATTTTTATTCAAGTAGACAAGTCCAATCTATAAGGTAAGCCTTTCCTTGTAAAGCAATTTTTACAAGCTTTTTCCTTTTCTTCTTTTTTACTTTATCCAATTATTTTACTCACGTTTTTGAATCATAATAGTATGAATCTAAAACAATTCTGTATAAAATAATATTAAAAACACTTTGAATATCAAAAAATGAATTATATCTTTATGATATCAAAATAATATCATTTTAAATTTAATTATAAATCATGAAAGAAGAAAAAATCATTACACCTGCAAACGGATATCTCATACTATTTATTTTTTTTATTATGCTTATTGGAGGCATAGCTGCTCTTATTGCAACCGAAAAAGGTATTTTTATTATATCTATAATTGTTGCCATTTTTATTGCTCCAGGTTTTATAATGGTACAGCCAAATAACTCGAGAGTATTATTGCTTTTCGGAAAATATGTAGGTACTATTAATAGAAATGGTTTTTATTGGGCAAATCCATTTTACTCTAAAAAGAAAGTTTCGTTACGAGCTAGGAACTTTGATAGTGAGCGTTTAAAAGTAAATGACAAACTTGGTAACCCAATTATGATTAGTACGATTTTAGTTTGGCGTGTTCAAGACACTTACAAAGCTGCTTTTGACGTAGATAATTATGAAAACTTTGTTCGTGTGCAAACAGATGCCGCTGTTCGTAAACTGGCAAGCATGTACCCATATGATAATTTTGCAGATGAAGGACATGCCGAAGATATTACATTACGGTCTAGTGTAAATGAAGTCAGTGAAGCTTTAGAAAAAGAAATACATGAGCGTCTATCCATTGCAGGTATCGAGGTATTAGAAGCAAGAATTGGTTATTTAGCTTATGCCCAAGAAATTGCAAATGCGATGTTAAAACGTCAACAAGCAACAGCCATAGTTGCTGCAAGACATAAAATTGTAGAAGGCGCTGTAAGTATGGTTGAAATGGCTCTTGAAGAATTAGGAAAGAAAAATATTGTGGATTTAGATGAAGAACGGAAAGCCGCTATGGTTAGCAACCTTATGGTTATACTTTGTGGTGATAAAGATGCTTCTCCTGTTTTAAATACTGGTACTTTAAATCAATAAAATGAGGGTTTTTAAAGAAGAACAACGGTTTACACAAAAGCGGTTAATCATATTACTATGCATCTCTACTATTTTTCTTTTATTATTAATTACCAAGTTTTTTTTACAAGAAAATAATATGGGTTTACTCGAATGCATTAGTATTGCTAACTTAATTTTAATATCAGTAGGATTGATATTTATTTTTAAATTAAAAACTAAAATTGATAAAACAGGTATACATTATCAATTTTTTCCTTTTCATTTTAAGATGAAAACCATATTTTGGAAAAATATAAAACTAGCAGAAACAAGAAAATATGATGCCTTATCTGAATATGGTGGTTGGGTTCTAAAAGGCGGACTTCTACTTTGGAAGAAAAAGAATAGAATGGCTATAAATGTAAACGTAAAAGGGAATATAGGCATTCAAGTAACTCTTAGCAACCATAAAAAAATATTAATAGGCACCCAAAAGAGATTTGAAGCAGATAACGTTATAGCTAAATATTTACGTAAAAAATAAAATGGCAAAAAAGAAAGCTTTCGCGTTGCGAATTAATGAAGACATGCTAAAAGCTATTGAAAAATGGGCTGCGGATGAATTCCGCAGCACTAATGGTCAAATTGAATGGATGTTAAATGAAAGCTTGAAAAAGGCTAAACGCAACCCTAAAAATAAAGAT
>NZ_JAUOEO010000001.1:0-32500 GCF_030540825.1 Flavivirga spongiicola | reverse complement strand
GTCTGAACAGGGCGCTTAAGTTAGTAGTGGTAGACGCGAAACCGTGTGATCTACCCATGGGCAGGTTGAAGCTGTAGTAACATACAGTGGAGGACCGAACCGGTTGACGTTGAAAAGTCTTCGGATGACCTGTGGGTAGGGGTGAAAGGCCAATCAAACTCGGAAATAGCTCGTACTCCCCGAAATGCATTTAGGTGCAGCGTTGATTTATAGTTTTATAGAGGTAGAGCTACTGATTGGATGCGGGGGCTTCACCGCCTACCAATTCCTGACAAACTCCGAATGCTATAAAATGTTGATCAGCAGTGAGGGCATGGGTGCTAAGGTCCATGTCCGAGAGGGAAAGAACCCAGACCATCAGCTAAGGTCCCCAAATGTATGTTAAGTTGAAATAACGCGGTTGAACTGCTTTGACAGCTAGGATGTTGGCTTGGAAGCAGCCATTCATTTAAAGAGTGCGTAACAGCTCACTAGTCGAGCGGTTCGGCATGGATAATAATCGGGCATAAACATACTACCGAAGCTATGGACAAGAAATTGTGGTAGGGGAGCATTGTAGTGTCGTCGAAGGTGGACTGCGAGGTCTGCTGGAGAAGCTACAAAAGAAAATGTAGGCATAAGTAACGATAATGCGGGCGAGAAACCCGCACACCGAAAGACTAAGGTTTCCTCAGCTATGCTAATCAGCTGAGGGTTAGTCGGGACCTAACGCGAACCCGAAAGGGGTAGTGGATGGACAACAGGTTAATATTCCTGTACCTGCTCACGCTAAAAGTGACGGAGGCGAAAATTTGGTGCGTGCTGACGGAATAGCACGTTGAAGCCAGTGGCAACACGGCGATAGTACACTGAGACTTCGGTCAAGGTGATAATCCAGAGGATCGACTTCCAAGAAAAGCGAGTGAAGCAGCCCGTACCCTAAACCGACACAGGTAGTTGGGATGAGAATTCTAAGGTGCTCGAGAGATTCATGGCTAAGGAACTAGGCAAAATAGACTCGTAACTTCGGGAGAAGAGTCGCCACCCCTTTGGGGTGGCCGCAGTGAAAAGGTCCAGGCGACTGTTTATCAAAAACACAGGGCTATGCTAAATCGAAAGATGACGTATATGGCCTGACACCTGCCCGGTGCTGGAAGGTTAAGTGGAGGGTTTAGCTTCGGCGAAGATCTCAAATGAAGCCCCAGTAAACGGCGGCCGTAACTATAACGGTCCTAAGGTAGCGAAATTCCTTGTCGGGTAAGTTCCGACCTGCACGAATGGTGCAACGATCTGGACACTGTCTCAGCCATGAGCTCGGTGAAATTGTAGTATCGGTGAAGATGCCGATTACCCGCTGTGGGACGAAAAGACCCCGTGCACCTTTACTATAGCTTAGTATTGGTTTTGGATAAGTAATGTGTAGGATAGGTGGGAGACTTTGAAGCGGCGTCGCCAGGCGTTGTGGAGTCATTGTTGAAATACCACCCTTTGCTTATCTAGAGTCTAACTCTCTTGTGAGAGGACAGTGCTTGGTGGGTAGTTTGACTGGGGTGGTCGCCTCCAAAAGAGTAACGGAGGCTTCTAAAGGTACCCTCAGCACGCTTGGTAACCGTGCGTAGAGTGCAATGGCATAAGGGTGCTTGACTGAGAGACCTACAAGTCGATCAGGTTGGAAACAAGAGCATAGTGATCCGGTGGTTCCGCATGGAAGGGCCATCGCTCAAAGGATAAAAGGTACGCCGGGGATAACAGGCTGATCTCCCCCAAGAGCTCACATCGACGGGGGGGTTTGGCACCTCGATGTCGGCTCGTCACATCCTGGGGCTGGAGAAGGTCCCAAGGGTTGGGCTGTTCGCCCATTAAAGTGGCACGCGAGCTGGGTTCAGAACGTCGTGAGACAGTTCGGTCTCTATCTACAGTGGGCGTTAGAAATTTGAGTGGATCTGACTCTAGTACGAGAGGACCGAGTTGGACAAACCTCTGGTGTATCAGTTGTTCCGCCAGGAGCATTGCTGAGTAGCTACGTTTGGAAGGGATAAGCGCTGAAAGCATATAAGCGCGAAACCCACCACAAGATGAGATTTCTTTAAAGGGTCGTGGAAGATTACCACGTCGATAGGCTACAGGTGTAAAGGCAGCAATGTCACAGCCGAGTAGTACTAATAACCCATAGGCTTATTGTACGCCTGTTTTTTTATAAGAGTACAATATATATTATTGGTACCATGTAGACTTTTTCAATATGTTAAGATATTTGCGCTCGTAGCGCGGTTGATAGTTGTTAGTTTATGGAAACCCAAAAACCAACAACAAGCAACCAAAAACTTAAGGTGGTTATAGCGATGGGGCTCACCTCTTACCATTCCGAACAGAGAAGTTAAGCCCATTAGCGCCGATGGTACTGCATTTGTGGGAGAGTAGGTCGTTGCCTTTTTTGGAAACCCTTCATAGAAATATGAAGGGTTTTTTTGTTTGTATAAACCCCTCCTAGAATTAAAGCCATACCACACCAGAGCATGTTCAATACGTTTTAATCTACACATTCTTTCTTTTATGTTTCTTCAAAAATAGAACTATAACTTCTATACTTAGCTTGTATAATTTTAAAGAACTGTTAGAATAGTTCTTTTTCATTTTAGGCGGAAAATATGAATACTAATAGTTATAGATTTTTTGAATTTTTATTTTTATAAGAGTGCAAATGAGTTATTAGAATCATGTGCTTATTTTAGTATGTTAAGATATTTACACTATAGCTAAAGTTGCTGGTTGTTAATTGATAGAAATTAACTAAAACAAGCTCATATTTATAGATAATCCTCAACAAATTTGTCTTGAGGATTTTTTCATTTTATATGTAAGGATGTGATACTTCTAAGACTAATCAAAAATTATTCTGTATTACAGTTTATTTAACTATTTTAGTATCCATGAACATTATTATTGAATCTACACTTAATACACTACAAAAATCTCAATATTTATTAGATCATTTAGATGATGATATACTAAGCAATACTTCTGTATCTCCTTATAATTCAAGCATAGGCTCACATTTAAGGCATATTTTAGATTTTTATGACTGTATTTTAAACATAAAGAAGGGCTGTGTTGATTTAACAGCAAGAAAGAGAGACAATAAAGTAGAAACGTGCTGTGATTCGGCTAAAAGCTATTTACAAAGTTTAATGGATAGGCTTAGTAATTTAGAGATGAACCTTGATAAAACTGTTTGTGTAATTGATGATTTAGGGCTTGGAAAAATAGACATACCATATTCTTTAGCAGCTTTGTTAGCTCAAGCTAATAGCCATACTATACATCACTATGCTATCATAAATTATATATTGGATAGGTTGGGTATTATAGTTCATGATAATGACTTTGGTTATAATCCAACAACCCCAAAAGAGTCTGCATATTAATGCTATTTTTTAAACATACTATCTAATATGGTGTTTAGCCCCTTAAAAGCTAAATATATGGCTAATCCACAAACAATAATGGCTAGAATTAGGATAGGAATGTACAAGGGTTTTTCCTGATTACTAAAAGCTATATGAATGAGTAGAGGCCCTAAAAACATAGCTCCTAAAGAAGTTCCCATTATTTTTAAGCCTTTTGCTAGAACCTCTTTATTGGTTTTTTTAGTTTCCATTATTATAATTTTTAATAGCTAAGCGTACACTACCATATTTTTTTAATAATTGTTGAGCTTCTTTTTCTGAAATTTTTAATTCACCCATGACCATTTTAGTACCTCTATCAACTAATTTATTATTGCTTAGTTGCATATCAACCATTTTGTTTCCTTTTACATGACCAAGTTGGATCATTGTAGACGTTGTTATCATATTAAGAACTAATTTTTGAGCAGTACCTGCTTTCATTCTGGAACTACCTGTAACAAATTCTGGACCTACTATAACTTCTATGGGGAATTGTGCAGTTTGAGATAATGGACTATTATGATTGCAAGTAATACAGCCAGTAACGATATTGTTCTTATTACATGTTTCTAGTGCTGCTATAACATAAGGGGTAGTACCCGAAGCAGCAATACCTACTATGACATCGTTTGAACTTACGTTATACATTTGAAGATCTTCCCATCCTTGAGTAAGAGAGTCCTCTGCATATTCTACAGATTTTCTAATTGCCATATCACCGCCGGCAATAAGACCAATTACTAAGTTATGAGAAACACCAAATGTAGGTGGACACTCCGATGCATCTAGAATACCTAAACGACCACTAGTCCCTGCTCCCATATAAAATAGTCGTCCACCTAATCTAAGCTTTTCCACTATTTGTTCTATTAGTTTTTCTATTTGGGGAAGTGCTTTTTCAACAGCCAAAGGGACTGTTTTATCTTCGTTATTTATACTACTTAATAATTCACTAATACTCATCTTTTCCAGATGATTATAATTGGAATCCTGTTCTGTGATTTTTTTGAAACTCATGGTTCAAAAATATGAATTAATCCCCAGTTTAATCGTATAGAATATCGTCAACCTCAATTTTTTTATCATTAATAAAATCATAAAGTGTAAGTTGCCTTAATATATAATAATCTCGCCAAAATTTTTCAAGAGAATTTAAGTATTGTAGTATAGCCTTGTCTCTCTCTTGTAAAGCGATATTTAAATCTGTGATAGTAATTTTTCCAAGTATATATCTTTTTTTAGAGATATCGTACCTTTTGGTTGCAACTTCTTTAGCCTTTTCTGAAGTAAACAAAAAATCTCTTTGGTTAGACCAGTTTAATACATGCAAGTAAATCTCTTGTTCAAACTCTTGTTTATCTTGATTAATATTGTTGTTAGTTAAATCTAAATTAGCTTCAGCCATTTTGCGTTTTGACTTGGATACACCCCAGTCGAATATAGGTATGCCAACTGAAACTGAAATATTTTGTTGTTTATTAAAGTTATTAAAAAGATTATTAAAGTCATCTCCATTTTGAGAAATTCCAAAATTGGCTCTTATTCCTAATTTTAACCGATTATTTCCTTTTTGAAATGCCAATTCTTTTTCTGCTTCCAACCGTTTTCTCCTAAATTCTATAACCGCCTTTCGATTTGCTTGTGCTTCATTTATAGCTTTGTCAATTTCAACCTCAAAAAGAGGTAGATCTTTTGGTACGTCTAATTCTAAATCTTCAGTACCTAATTCTAAATATCGGGCTAAATTTTGCGAGGTTCTCTTAAACTCAACAGTATTAGTTGTTACATTGTTTTTGGAATTTAAAAGAGCTAATTCCATTTGTAACAATTCATTTTCTGCAATTTTCCCCATTTTAAATCTACCTTTTGCAATTTGATACAAGGTATCCTGATTTGATAAATTTATTTTCGCAATTTCTAATTGCATTTGAGCTTTAAGTAATCCAAAATATCGACGAGATGTATTAACAGATATTTGCTCCATATTTTCTACAAAATCTCTTTTTGATTCTTCGTAAATTAACGGTTCAATTCTTTTATCCCATTTAAAGGGGTTATATAAAATTGAATTTTGAAAATAATTAACAGAAAATGGAATAATGGAATATCCGATATTATCATTAAGCCCAAAAAGCTCTACACGTTCCAGATTTGTATTTATAGATAGAGTACCTCCAGTGTAAGGAACACTTTGAGAGATTGATAAACCACCTTCAATAAGTAATTGATTTTGATTTACAAATACATCCTGTCCGGCATCATTTGTTATTCTACGTACAGAATTTCTATATTCCGGCAAGGTAGCCTCAAGTGTGAGTTCAGGTAGAAAACGAGCTTTATAATTTCTAAAGCGCCAATAATTTGACTGATTTCTATTTAAGTTAGTTTTGTAATCTGGTGACTTTTTATGCGCGATCTCGATAGCTTCACTAAGTGTTATTTTTTTTGATTGCGAGAATATAAACAAGGGAAAAACAACAATGAGAATAGGGATAATTTTTTTCATATTTTACTTATTCAGATCTTAAGGCTTCTATAGGTCTTTTATTTGCAGCTGCTTTGGCTGGAAATATTCCAAAAATTAGTCCCACAATTACTGCTATAAAGAATGAAAGCATGATTGAGGTTATTGATAGAACTGTTTCTATCCCAGAAACTATTTCAATAATATAAGCTCCTATGACTCCTACAATAATTCCAATAACACCACCACCAACGCTAATGAGAACAGATTCAGATAAAAATTGTAAAACAACATCTTCTTCAGTAGCGCCAATAGCACGTATTATTCCTATTTCTTTTGTTCTTTCTAATACGGAAGCTAGCATGATATTCATAATGCCAATACCTCCTATTAGTAATGATATACCAGCAATAATAATTAATACTATATTGAAAATTTGTTTTGTTTTTTGTTGCTGCTTTAAAAGTTGAATAGGAATGGTTATTTCGAAATCTAACACATCATTATGTCTGCGCTTAAGCATTTTACTTAAAACTTCTGCTGTTGCTTTTAATTCGTTTGAATTTGAAACTTGAACGGTTAATTTATCTATTTGATGATAATTACCTCTTGGGATTCTCTTTTTTGGACCATTTTGATTTCTATTTTGGACACTTATTTTATCACTAATTATTTTTCGGTCTTTATAACGTACTAAGAATGTGTTTATCGGTATGTAAACATCTTCATTTAAGTCTCTGATGCCTAAATTTTCTTGTGCTTTATCTGAGATTAATTTTTCTTCAATAACTCCTATTACCTGTAACCAAACATCTTTAACTTTAATTTGTTTACCTAATGCACTTTCACCAGTAAATAATTTTTTCTCAAATTTTTTACCTACAATACAAACAGGTAATGCGTTCTTAATTTGGTAGTCTGAAAAACTCTTACCACTTTCTAAGTTTATATTTGAAGATTCAAAAAAGGCAGGAGAAATACCAACAAGTTTAACAGAGTTTTGTTTGCCATTATTTATGACATAAGTATTTAAAATTATTTCGGGGCTAACAAGATTTACACTAGGAATATTTTTTTGAGCACTCATAGCATCTAACATGTCGAGGCCTTTAGAAAAACGTTTTGATTCTGCTTTATTACTATTTTCGTCATTTTCGTTAGCGCCTTCATTTTCTTCATCTAGTATAGGTGTAACAACAATGTTATTTACGCCTACTAATTCCAGCTGCGCTAATATTTCCTTTTCTGCACCATTCCCTATGGCAAGCATAGTAATTACGGAGGCTACTCCAAAAATAATTCCTAGAGCAGTTAAAAATGTTCTGACCTTGTTGGTTTTGATAAACCAAAATGCTTCATTAAAATTGGATTTTAATTTTTCTAAAAGTATTTTGTCTATCATGTTAGTTTAACAGTGTTATACTTTTTTCATCCAAGCCATCAGGTTTATTTAAATAAACAATGTCGTTTTCTTTTAAGCCTTTAATAATAATAGCAACTTCATTATTAGAATCTCCTAGTTCTACTTGTTTTTTATTGATTGATAACCCTGATTTTGCATACACATAACTAATCGAATCCTGAGAAAAAACAGCTTCTAAAGGAATCATTAAAACATCATCTTGTTGATCTATTAGTATTTTGTTTGATGTGGTCATTCCTGGTCGGATGTTTTTGTTCGTTTCATTTAGTTTTATTAAAACCTGAAACAGTTTAATGTCGGAGCCTGCTTTAGTCTCACCTACATTAGCCACATTTGTGACAACACCATCTAGTTCTATATCAGGAAAAGCATCAAAACCTATTTTTGCAGTCAATCCCTTTTTTATCTTTCTAATATCAACCTCATTACTGTAGGTTTTCGACTCCATTTTTGTTAAATCTGGTAAGCTTGCAATAGCAGGCTCCCAAGGCGATATAGTAGCTCCTACTTTCTTTTTAGTACCGTTCCATTCTTTTACATATGTTACCATGCCTTCATCATCAGAATAGATGGTGAACTCTTTTTGTAATTCTAATAAATCTTCTATTCTTTTTTTAATTTTTGAGACTTCAGTACCTACCTCAATCATTTTGGCATTTGCTTGCCTTTTTTTTATTGAATAATCTGCCTTTTTTTCCTTTAAATCACGTTCGATTTTTTGTATTTTAATTTCTAATGATCTAACAGTGGCCGGTGATTCGTATGCGGAACGTTCCAATTCCAGTTTATCTTCTTCAATATTGAACAATAAATCTTTTATGGTATTGCGTTCTTGTTTTAAGGTTAGTGTGGTATCAAGCTGTTGTTGCGTATATCTTGATTGGGCTTTTTCTAAATTCAATTGAGCTTCATTAATCTTTCCATTAACTTCTGAAGCATCAAGTTTACCAATATAATCTCCCTTTTTTACAATAGTACCCTCAGCTACTAAATCTTGTATTTTTATTTGATAAACATTAAACCTTCTTGCATTACTTGGGCCATTAATTTTTTTTGAACTTGTAGATTGTGCTTCTCCAGAAATAAAAATTTCATTTAAGAATGTGCCTTTGACTACTTTGTAGGCTAGTGAAACATCTTCGTCACTATTGGAGTTAAAATATGAATAAGTAATAATTAATAAGATGATTATACTTATTATATATACAAACTTTTTTGTATTCATTAGAACTTTTAATTTGATTGATGATGGTGAAAAATATATAAATGAGATTCAATTTTTGTTAATAGCATCATAAATTATACCAAAACGACTATATTTTAACATAAAGTATATAGGAAAAGTAGGGAATAAGCAGTTTAATCAATAATATAAGTGAAAATAGAGGTTTCTGAAACTCTAAAATAACCTAAAGGATAGTTGTTTGGGCTTGTTTTATTTATACAATTCCCTCTTACAGTTGCTGGTTGGGTTTCGAACGGATCACCAGACTCATCATCAGTTTGTTGTAATAAAATATTCATAAATTCGAAATTGCGCTCAGAAATTCCAGAACTTTTAATTATTAACTCATCACCTGCTTCAAGGCTTTCGTCTGAAAAGAATGCGAAAATTTGGTTGCCGTCAGTAAACTTATCGTCATAAACTTCTAGGTATATGGAGTTGTTTTTAACAATTAAAAATTCAAATAAATAAAAGTTTTCAATATTAGCCGGGTCGTTGTAAAATGCTTTTATTTCGATTTCATCACCAGCAAAGCCGCCATCGTTTTTTTGTTCTACAAACTCAATTGGAACTATTGGTGTTAAAGTTTCGTTTGCAGTGTATGTTTCGTTATTATAAAGTATTGTGAGGTTGTAAACGCTATTAAGTACAGGTATAAAATTATTATTTATGTATTTGCCCGTATTTTCTAATTCAATAAAGTTAAAAATATTGTTATTTGAATCTGTAACGGTTACAGTTGCTCCAGTTGCAGGAGGAATCGTTTCGTTAAAAAAAGGAGCTGTTAAGCTTAGTTGGATTGATTGATTTTTTCCATCGGTTCCAATAAGCCAATTTAAAGAGGCATCAATAACTAATCTTGGTTCGGCGTTATTTAAATCTACTTCAATAACATCTTCACAGGATGTTATTGGAAGCAGAAAAAATACTAATATATATTTTAATTTTTTCATAATCTTAAAGTTTAAAATTATAAGATACCGATGGTACGATTCCGAAAATAGCCAATCGAGTAGCTTCATTTAATCCCGTAATTGTATTTTGACCAAAGGATATAGAGGCCGCGTTTCTACGATTGTATAAATTGTATATACCGAATACCCAATAACTTTGCCAACCTTTAGTTTTTTTAGGTTTTGGTGTGTAATTAAGAGACACATCTAGTCTATTATAAGATGATAATCTATCTGAATTTCTACCATTATAATTGGGGATGGTTATACCATTGAATACATATTGTCCATTTGGAAATGTTGTTGGTTGTCCGGTTTGGAATAAAAAGTTAGCATTAATTTTCCATTTGCTATTCCAATTATAACTTCCAGTGAATGAAATATCATGAGTTTTATCAAAAGGTGTTTTGTACCAATCACCATTATTAATCCCTAATTCGGTTTCAGTTCTTCCTGGTGTTTGTTGTTCAGATTTTGATAAGGTATATGCCAGCCATCCTTTAAACCGACCTTCATTTTTACGAAGCAAAACCTCTAAACCATAAGCTCTTGATCTTCCATTTAGTATCACTTGTTCAATGGCATTATTAGCAATTAAATCAGCACCATTTATATAATCTATCCTATTTTTTACAGTCTTGTAAAAGCTTTCCAACTCTAAAGAATAGTTATTATCATTAAAGTTTTTAAAGTATCCGATAGCATATTGATCTAGTAATTGTGGTTTTATATACTTACCGCTTGGCGTCCAAATATCCAAAGGAGTAGGTGAGTTGGTATTTGACAATAAGTGTAAATATTGACTCATTCTATTATAACTTAATTTTATAGAATTTTCAGAATTTAATTGATATGCTAGAGAAGTTCTAGGCTCTAAATTAAAAAAGCTTTTAATAACGTCGCTTCTTTTAAATGTTTCTGTTCCTATAGGGGATGCTTTTTCATAAATTTGAAAATCTTCGTTAAATACAACAGCTTGACCATTTTCATAAACATTAAGTTCATCTTGGCCCAGACGATGAAAAGAGCTTAGTCGTAAACCATAAGATAAAGCTAATTTGTCCGACAGTTTATGTTCTGCGTCTAAGTAAATAGCATTTTCAAAAGCATATTTATCAATTAATTTAAATGGGTTAATACCTGAGGATTCTACAGTTGGTTTTATATCACCTGGATTAAATTTATAATAAATACTATTTAACCCATATTGTAGCTTAATTCTATCGCTAATATAATGCTTGAAGTCGTATTTTAAATTAAAATTCTGAATACCAGAAACCCAATCAAACTCTACAAAGCTTAATTTTAAATCATAGTAATAGTCAGAATAAATTAATGATAAATTAGAGAAGAGTTTATCTGAAAGTAAATGATTCCATCTAAAGTTTAAAACAGAATTCCCATAAACATTTTCAAACGTATCTTCAATTCTAAAAACATCCCGTCCAAAATACCCAGATAAGTAAATGTTATTTCTATTATTTAATTTGTAGCTTAATTTGGTGTTTAAATCGTAGAAATACGCAATATTATCAATGTCAAAAAGAGGTAAGAACAAATGGGCATAACTTGATCTGCCACCAAAGAGAAAAGATCCTTTTTCTTTTTTTATGGGACCTTCGACGAGTAATCTGCTAGAGACAATACCGATACCACCGTTCATATGGAATTCTTTACTATTTCCTTCTTTTTGATAAATATCTAATACGGACGAAACTCTACCTCCATAACGAGCTGGAATCCCACCTTTATATAGCCGAAGATCTTTGATAGCATCTGGATTGAAAACAGAAAAGAAACCAAATAAATGTGATGAATTATAAATGGTTGCCTCATCTAAAAGTATTAAATTTTGATCTGCAGAACCGCCCCTAACATTAAATCCTGAAGACCCTTCACCAGCATTGGTAACACCTGGAAGCAAAGTAATGGCTTTAATAATATCAGCTTCTCCAAGAACTACGGGGATTTCTTTTATTGTACTAGATGTTAGTTTATTAACACTCATCTGGGGTGTTTTAATATTGAGTTTTTCAATATTCTCAGTAATGACTACTTCATCTAAGTTTTCAGATGACTCTGTTAAGCTGAAATTTTTGGTAATATTTTCTGAGAAAACAATGATTTCAGACTTTGTTGTAAAACCTAAGTAACTAATTATGATCTTATATTTGCCTTCCGGTAATGTAATAGAATAAAACCCATATTCATTGGTCGTCGTTCCTGCTTGAATTTCCGGAAAAATGATACTAACACCAATTAGGGTTTCGTTACTTCTTTCTTCTGAGATAGTGCCACTCAACGTAAACTTTTGTTGAGCTTCTATTGATAGAAAATTAAAACATAACGTGAAAATAAACCATAATAACGGGTGTTTCATGTAATAGCTTTTTTTTATAAAAATATAAAAAAAAGCCCCTAAAAAGGGGCTTTTAAATATTCTTTATAATAATATAACTATTGTAAAATAGAATTTAATGTTTTACTTGGTCTCATGACTTGATTAATAAGCGCCTCATTAGGTTCATAATATCCACCTATATCTGTTGGACGACCTTGTATATCGTTCAGCTCTTTTACAATTGCAGTTGCATTATCTGCTAATTGTTTTGCAATAGGGGTAAATTCTACTTGTAAAGCTTCATCCTTTGTTTGGTGTGCTAATTCTTGTGCCCAATACATAGCTAAGTAAAAGTGACTGCCTCTATTATCTAATTCACCAGCTTTTCTAGAAGGTCCTTTTTTGTTTTCTAATAATTTTTCGGTAGCATCATCTAAAGTTTCTCCTAGAATTTTTGCTTTTGCGTTATTATTAACTTCACTAAAATGTTCTAGAGACACAGCTAAAGCTAAAAATTCACCTAAAGAATCCCAACGTAAATGGTTTTCTTCTAATAACTGTTGTACATGTTTTGGTGCAGAACCACCAGCACCGGTTTCAAATAAACCACCGCCATTCATCAATGGAACTATTGATAACATTTTAGCGCTTGTACCTACTTCTAATATTGGGAATAAATCTGTTAAATAATCGCGTAATACATTACCAGATACAGAAATGGTATCCTTTCCTTCTTTAAGTCTTTCACAAGTAAAGATCGTAGCATCAACAGGAGATAAGATTCTTAAATCTAATCCGTTAGTATCGTGATCTTTTAAATATGTATTCACTTTTTCTATTAATTGGGCATCATGAGCTCTGTTTGCATCCAACCAAAAAACTGCTGGTGTTTGCGAAGCTCTTGCTCGAGTTACAGCTAATTTAACCCAATCTTGGATAGGAGCGTCTTTAACTTGACACATTCTCCAGATGTCACCTTCTTCTACAGTATGCTCTAATAATACATTTCCTGAGGTATCAATAACACGAATGATTCCTTCTGATCCTATTTCAAAAGTTTTATCGTGAGACCCATACTCTTCAGCTTTTTGAGCCATAAGCCCAACATTAGGAACCGTTCCCATTGTAGTTGGATCAAAAGCACCATGTTTTTTACAAAAATCTATAGTTGCTGCATAAACTCCAGCATAACTACTGTCAGGAATAACAGCTTTAGTATCTTGAAGTTTACCATCGGCATTCCACATTTGACCAGATGTGCGAATCATTGCAGGCATAGAGGCGTCAATAATAACATCACTTGGTACGTGTAGGTTTGTAATGCCTTTATCACTATTTACCATAGCAATGGCAGGTCCATTTTTGTAAACAGCATCAATATCAGCTTCAATTTCTTTGCGTTTAACATCTGGAAGTTCTTCAATTCTATTTAAGAGATTACTAACACCTGAATTTACATTAACTCCTAATTTTTTTATAATGTCACCATGCTTTTCAAACACATCCTTATAGTATGACTTTACGGCATGACCAAATATAATAGGATCACTAACCTTCATCATAGTTCCTTTCATATGTAAAGAAAAGAGCAAATTATTCTTTCTAGCATCTGCCACTTGTTCATCTAAAAATGTGACAAGTGCATTTTTACTCATAACTGTTGCATCAATGATTTCCCCTTTTAATAAAGAAAAACTATCTTTTAAAATAGTTGTAGTTCCATTATTGTCTGTATGCTCTATTTTTACACTTGTAGCTTCTGGTAAGGTTACCGATTTTTCGTTATGAGCAAAATCTCCAGATTGCATAGTTGCAACATGCGTTTTAGAATCACTAGACCATACACCCATCGAATGCGGATTCTTTTTTGCATAATTCTTTACAGCTTTTGGAGCACGTCTATCTGAGTTTCCTTCACGAAGTACAGGGTTTACAGCGCTACCTTTAATTTTATCGTAACGAGATTTTATATCTTTTTCAGAATCGTTTTCTGGTTTATCCGGATAATTAGGAATACCAAAACCTAGTGATTGCAATTCTTCTATGGCACCTTTTAACTGTGGGATAGACGCACTAATATTAGGTAATTTTATAATATTTGCTTCTGGTTTTTTAGCCAATTCGCCAAGAAATGCAAGGTCGTCAGAAACACGTTGGTCTTCACTTAAAAAGTCAGGAAAAATGGCTAAAATTCTAGCTGCTAATGAAATGTCTTTAGTTTCAATATTGATTCCTGAAGATTTAATAAATGCTTTAACAATAGGTAAGAATGAACGTGTTGCTAAAGCTGGAGCTTCATCTGTTTTTGTATAAATAATTTTAGACATTGGTGTCGTTTTTTTTGAATTATTATAAAACTAAAAACATAGGTAAAAGTAGATTCGTTTTTAGCCTTGCGAATATACAAAAATGCACTATTAAAAATGTTCAATTATTGTATGAAAAGCAATTAAAAACAAATAGATTTAGTAGAATAGTAAAAAAACTTAAGATGAATAAGGATTTAATAAAAAACAAGTGCTGAAGTTATAAAAAACAAAAGCCATATCACGGAAAAATTTAATCTTCTCTGACATGGCTTTCTTTGAAATAACATAACGTGATCTAATTAGTATTGCTACTAAATCAATTTAAACTTGCATTTAAACCTTTTCAATTCAAGTGCTATCATTTCAACGAAACAGATTAGTAATTTTCAATATGCATTGACCTACTACTAAAAATGTTTCTGTTAATTGTTTTTCTTGATGCTATTAACCGCACTTTTCGTTTTCACGTTAAGCTTGTTTAAAGCATTGCTCTCATTACAACAGGCACTTTCGTTTCTGCTGCCTTTTAAGCTTTCAATTACACCAGTAGCTAACTGCTTTCACATTTAGGACTTCTTGTAATGTCATGGTTTTTAGCTCTCGCACGCATACACGTGGCGCAACAAAACCTCAAAAAACAATTATAATAAAGAACGTTACTTTATTTAGAATATAATACAAATTCATGTTACCATAAAACCAACCGAGGTTGTTATTATTTCTTTTGCTAATATAAAACCAGAAATTTAAAAAACAAATTTTTCAAGATATTAGATATCAACGATTTATGAACCATACTTATTAACTTTTGTTAATAAAAAAAGCCCTGATATAAATCAAGGCTTTTAAATAATTGCTTTTGCAATAATACGTTACTAGTGTCTGCTTTCTTTAATTCTGGCTTTTTTACCAGTAAGACCTCTAAAGTAGTAGATTCTTGCTCTACGTACTTGACCACGTTTGTTAACTTCTATTTTTTGTAATGCAGGTAAGTTAATTGGGAAAATACGTTCAACCCCAATAGACCCAGACATTTTTCTAATGGTAAAAGTTTCTGATGTTCCAGATCCTCTTCTTTGTATTACTACACCTCTAAAAAACTGAGTTCTTGTTTTACTTCCCTCTTTAATTTCGTAATAAACAGTAATTGTATCTCCAGCTGAAAATTCTGGCAAATCTTTTCTTGTTACAAATTCGTCTTGTACAAATTTTACTAAAGATTCCATATCTTTAAATTTAATTATAATTAATTCAGAACAACATTCACGATTCTCGCCAGAGGTTAACCCGAAATTGGCTGCAAAGATAAATAAAAAGTTATAAGTTAGAAGTAAATAAGTTAAAAGTTTTTTGTTTACTCAACCTTTTTATTAAGCCCAAAAGTTAAGGCTATGGGTTTTGTTTTACCAATTGGGCTGCATACAATATGAATCCAAGAGCAAAAACGAATAAAGATAAGCCTGTTAAAATAGAAATACCTCCTTGTAGGCTTAACAAACTCTCTGGTGTTTTGGTTAGGATGGGTAAAACAATGCTTAAAATCACCATTATTATTTTTAGAATTGATCCCAATAACATAAGGTAAGTTGCAGTTTTTTTTACTTTAGCTACTATGATAATACTAGCAATTATTGCTGTTAAATGTGCTATACTATTAAGTACTGTTCCAATGCTAAAATAAATCATATATTCGTTTGTAAGTTCATTCATAACTATTCGTTGCTTTGGTTATCTAATAAGTCTGGTCGTCTTTCTTTAGTACGTTGGTAGGCCTGCTCTTCACGCCACTTTTCAATCTCAGGGAGGTTTCCACTAAATAGTAACTCTGGGACTTTCCAACCTTTATAGTCACGTGGTTTCGTATAAATAGGCGGTGCTAATAAATTATCTTGAAACGAATCGGTTAGGGCAGAAGTCTCGTTTCCTAATACGCCTGGAATTAAACGTATTACAGCATCACAAAGTACCGCAGCTCCTAATTCTCCACCAGATAATACGTAGTCACCAATAGAAATCTCCCGAGTTATAAAATGATCACGTACACGTTGATCTACACCTTTATAATGTCCGCATAGAATAATAATATTTTCTTTCAAAGATATTTGGTTAGCAATGCCTTGTTTTAAAGTTTCACCATCTGGAGTCATATAAATAACTTCATCATAATTTCTTTCTGTCTTTAAAGCAGAAATACATTTATCAATAGGTTCTACCATCATGACCATACCAGCCCCACCACCAAATTGTGTGTCATCAATAGATTTATAATTATCAGTAGTATAATCTCGTAAATTATGAAAATGTACTTCTACCAAGCCAGCTTTAATGGCACGTTTTAAAATAGAGGCTTCAAAAGGACTTTTAATTAATTCTGGTAAAACAGTAATAATATCTATGCGCATTGGGTTGTTTTTAAGAATTGCAAAGATAATTTAATAGTTTGTTATTATAATATCCAGAATACTGTATTTCTTTTTGGACTACTATATCTCGACTTGTTTGATGCCTTAATTTTAAGCTACATCTATTGTGTTTTCGCTCATAGCATTTACAGTTTGATGTAGCCAACTTTTTAAAAGTGATATATTTTCAAAGGTCTGATTTTCGTATCTATTTTGTTGTAAGTTCAAGTAATGTCTTCTTTTTAAATCAAGGGCATATTACTATTATCGTTTCAAGGTAAAATGACTTTTGTACAATTTTTGAAGCCCATTTTCGGTAAATAAAATTCTGAACCAGTAATCTGTAGAGGGCATGGGATTTCCATTAAAATTACCATTCCAACCTTCTCCAGATGGATGGATTTGTTTAATTAGAACGCCATACCTGTCAAAGATTGAAATTCTAACATCTTTTAATAAGTTGACACCAACAACATTCCAAATATCATTAACGCCATCTCCATTTGGTGTAAAATATTTTGGGTGGTCGATAACGAATATTTTTTTCGTCTTACTTCCACAAGCATTTATATCCCTGACAGTTATTGTTCTTTCTCCGAACAAAACACCATTAAAAACATTCGAAGATTGAAAATCGCCATCGTCTAACATATATTCATAACTGCCCTTTCCATCTACAGTGACTTCTAAAATATTGTTTCCTGAAAAGGTTTCATTTGTTCTTTGTATTTCTATACTTTTAGGTATATATGAGCCAATTACAACAGTATTTTTAAAAATATCGCACCCACTTTTCTTAACTATTGCCCTTACCCAATACGTGCCTACTTCATCTGCCACTAGTTGAGAACCATTCTCTCCTGAAATTAAATTGGAAGTTTCAGGTTTATCCCCTAAAAACCATTCGAAATTGTAGATATCCGGATCTAGCTTTGTAGGAAGAATAAGGTATGGCGCTTTGGGCTTGTTTTGGTCATCAAAACATAGTATGTATTCTTCTTTTAAATCTATGGGAGCTATGAAATTTACAATTAAAACAACAGGAACCACCTGATAGCATTTACTGCCCTTTTGTTTTACACGAATATAAACGGTCTGTGATTTTGCTATTGAATTTTTATATTTTTTTGGACTAGGAATGTTGCCGTTATTTCCTGCTATTGCATCTGCCTCGTTTTCATAATAAGTAATGGAAACTGTATTTTGATCAATGCCATTTAAGAGTTGATTTTCTCGAACCGTCAAATCAAATATGTCTAACCCATCTTGATCGGTCTCACATTCTTCTATTTTGTCCAATACCTTGGTAATCTTTAAGTTTAAAATAGTCTTTAAGATGAGTGTTGTTTTAGTAGAGCATCCTTTCGTTGACTTGCCCGATACAATCAAAGTTTTTTCCAAGACGTTGCTTGTATATGTATTCGGTGACGCAATAGGTATATTGTTCGTGTGATCTTCTTCGGATTCGTAAAAATTCAATTGAACGGAATTTTCCCCCTGGGTAATCTGCGTTTTGCTTTGCGTCAAATCATACATTGTTTGGATGGTGTTACTACAATTACTAAGATTACCAGATGATAAAATCGGATTTCGGTTTACGATTAAATTAAATTTCATCGCAGTTGAGTAACATTCACCTGGGTCTTTTAGCCCATTATTATTGGTGTCAAATTGAGCTCGAATATATACCATTTGAGGATTACTGATGTTTTGATGTTTTGCATTCATGGGGTTCCTATCATTCATGGCATCGGAGAGTGTTGTATGATAGCTAACGAGAATTTTTTCTGTTTGCAAGCCTATTATTTCATCAGTTTTTGTTTGAAAATCGAATACGGCCGTATCTGTATTACTACATTTTATAAAATCTTTTATAATATTTGTTTTGGGAAGCGGTTTCACTTCTAGAGTAATATGTTTCCCTAGACCCAAACAAGCATTTACGGCATCACTATCAATCCGGACATATATTTTTTGTTGATAGGGAGAGGAAGTGTTTCTATAATCACTAGTATTACCGATAGCTTTGCTTTCTGAAAGGGCATCATTTAGGTTCTGATAATATGATATTGAAATTTGTTGTCCCGAGGGAAATAATGCTTTGATCTTATTAGTGGCGTCACTAAAATCAAAACTCACAATACCATTGGTATCATCATTATCTGTTATTTTATTATCGCAAAGTTCATATTTGAGATCAAAAGATGCAGGTATTTGGGTGGCTCCAACCACAAGATTCACTTCAGTAATTCTTGAGCACCCTTTATTGGTTTTTACCTTCGCGAATACTTTTGAAGAAATAGGTACAGGGATTTTGTAGGTTGTTGGCGTAGCAATTGCATTAAGAGAGTTTTGAGCGTCTGCCTTTGAGATGTAATAGGTAAAGGTTTCTTCCTTGTAATTTTTGGAAATCAATCGGTTGGCCTCTGTTAGGTTAAATAGTGATATGCCATCTGTGTCATCATCACATTGTTTCAACTCTACAACATCCTTAACTACGGGCAATGGGTTTACAATTAGCGTAACTGCCGTAGTAGCAAAACATGGAGGGTGTTTTTTATTTTCGACACGGGCAAATATTTCTTGAGGATTTGTTGTGTTTATTATTGGAGCTACGATTTCGGTACCTGGCGTGCCTGTATTGGCAGCCGCTAAACTACCATAAAATGTGACCGTAAAATCAGCTGCATTTTGCGTGTCCAAAATTTCAGAAACTTTTGTCGAGAGGTCAAAACTAATTTTTCCATTTGTATCATCGTCGCATTGTTCAAAAGCAATAGGCGTATTGGCTATCGGCTGTTTTTCTACGCTAATCGTAAATGAATCGGTAAGAAAGCAACTTTGCGTAAGGTCCGCAATACGTACGAAAACAACCTCGCTCTGAGTGGTGTTTACATAGGGTAATGTTATCTGATTGGTATTCTCGTCTGCATCTTTCTGAGTTTTATGGTAACTGACTCTAAACTTATTTTTGTCTTGCTTACCCAAAACGAGCTTACTGTTTTCGGTAAAGTCAAAACTTTCTTTTAAGTCCTTATCCATTTCGCAAAGAATCATATCTTTAGGATGGGTCGAAATAAATGGAGGTGTGGTGAATTCTATTTTAACGGGGCCTAAAGTGCTAGAACAAGTACCAGCTAAATTTACCTTTACACTGTATTCTCCATCCACTGTAACATTGTATGTAGGGTTTGTCTCCCCAGCTATATCTACATTATTTTTTAACCACTGGTAGGTAGTCCCAGTTCCTAAAGTCGCATCTAAAATTATAGGAGTACCATTACAACCTGGGTTGCCGTTTGCGATTGTTCTATTCTTTCCTAGTGAACCTCCTATATCAAAACTACCTGCCTCTAAAAAAACAGAAGTATCATAATCGCCGTCCTCAAAATCAGCAATGACCAATTTTATGTGATATCGTTGATTTGGAATTACGGTAGAGGATGCGGTAAAAACCTTCGTTTGCCCATTAAAATTAATCGCGGAACTAGCAGCGTTGGCTCCGGTATTCAATTTATCGAAGAACCGTGCATTTTTAGCAGGACAACTGCTACCTACATTGGATATCGCATTATGAATGTTAACAACCGAAATGGGGATTGTTGTTTCGGGTATGACCGCAAGATTTTTGTAAGGAGAGGTACTTCCTATAGGACGTAATAAGAAGGCAAAAGAATCAGAAAATTCACAAGGGAAATTTTCCGCATATTCTTCTGAGGCCATCAAAAATCTAAAGTTAATGGAATTGGCCGTAGGTATAAAGTCAAATTCTATTACCGATGCATTGTAAGTAGAATTGGTAGCTAAACCTATTGCTCGCTCTAAATCGGCGTCTCCTTTCCATGTCGGAAAACCTAACGCGTCTAGATTAGTGTTACCATCACCCAAGGCAGGAATTCCTGAACTGGGATTGGGGCCTCTCGCATTTTTTGCCTTTCCAGATGATAGAATAATTCCACTGGATAAGGGGAAATTAGAATCTTCTTTGGTAAAGAAGCCTATTCCATTATTGCCCGTTGCAGTGCCCGTCGAAGATGTTATATTTTCAACCTTCGCACATGGACTATTAATTAAAACCTCTTTGATTAATTGTTCCGAGGTATATTTTTTATCATCTACTTTTATTTGTGAAAAAGTAAATTGAATTGTTCCTAGAAAAAATAAGATTAGTAGGTAGCTTTTGATCATATTGTTATGCTCCTTTAACTTACAACAGTTCAATCATCGTTTACCCCACTAATTTTTAAATAAAATTTATATATAATGAACTCATTTAGACTTTTTGGATTTAAGCGAAAATTAGAAATTTTTGTCTCTGTTGAAGACTTTTTTGAGTTGCATAGCAGAGCTACGGAAGGAAAAAAAGACAAAAACAGAGTTAAAAACAACAATTTTTTAGCAAATTGAAAAAGTCTAAATGAGTTCAATTACTAATCTACTCGGTTGAAATAATTAATCACCTAACTATTTGACAAGTTTTTGATTTCTAAAAAAGGGGGTATGGAATAAAGAACTCGTCAACCTCATAGGTCTCCAACATTTTCAAATAACTGATAAACCTTCAAATAGTTCTAGATCATTGAGAACTGTGTATATAAAAATAGTTGAAGAAAGGCTGTGTTTTTTAATAAGTAGTATGCTGTTCATATAATTAAATCTTTTCGTTCAACAAAAAGAAAGTCAAATCATTATCTTTTACAACGCCTTAGCGTTGGTATAAATGTTGTGCAGGGTTGGTGACTTCTGTTTGTATAAGTACAGTACGCCTTTATGACCTTTTTCTTTACATAGTGCTTTGACTTTATCAATTAGAGTTGTGCCAACACTTTTATTTTGGTAGTTAGGATTTATATATAAATCATTCAATATGTACATAGGTCTCATTGATACCGAAGAAAACAAAATATATAACTGTGTAAAACCAACAGGAACACCATTAATATAAGCTATATAAATAATCGAGTCTTGTTTGGTTAACCGTTCTTTTAAAAAATCTTTAACCGAATTTGGATCAGATGGCTGTCTATAAAAAACACGATACTCATCAGAAAGAGGAGCTAGATCATCTAAGTGTTCTAAGCTTGCTTGTATTATTGTCGTGATCAAAAAAAAAAATCTGTAATATGAAATTACAGATTTTTAAATTTGTATTCGGCTTTGTTTATAATCCTTTTTGTTTATTTATTTCGTCTTGTAATTGACGTCTTACCTTTTGTTCTCTCTCTAAAGCTGTTTTTCGGTGTTCATCAAATTCTTCTTCAATTTCAGCAAGGGCATGTTTAGCTCCTTTGGTAATAGCGTTACTATTTTTAAATTTATAAATAAATAAAATGAGTAGAGCTAATAAACCAGCAATAATAGTCCACATAAGTACATTGTAGCTTGATTTGCTCATTTGCATACCAAATAGAGCCATATTGTTTTTCTCTGTATTGGTTTTATCCAAATTACTTTGTGTATTGCTAAGGTTTTGTTTTAAATCTGAAATTTCTTTGTCTTGTTTTTTAACAACTAACCGAGTGTCAGCAAGGTCTTTGTGTACTGCCTTTAAAGAATCAAGTGTATGAGATTTTAATGTATATAACCAATGACGTTCTACATTTTTGTATATTTTACCGCTCCCTTTATAAGTATAAGACTTTTGTATAACAAACTCAAATTGGCTATCAATGGTGCCGCTATTTAAAGAAAGGTTATCTTTTTTTGTTTGTGAAAAAGAAGGTAATGAGAATATGAGAAGTAAAATTATGAGAGGGATTTTTTTTAAGAAATTCATTTATGATTTATTTAAATAGTTTTACGAAGTTATAAAATATTGTTTATATAAGGTTATAAATAAAGAAAAAGCCTCATAAAATGAGGCTAATTTATATACGATTGAAATTTAAATTTAGATGCCCAATATTAATAATAGGTATAACGTCTTACTTTTGCTATATATTTTGCTAGCCTTATTACCTGATGACTATATCCATATTCATTATCGTACCATATATATAAAATAACATTTTTACCATCTTTACGTACAATTGTTGCTTTACTATCATAAATAGAGGGCGCGGAACTTCCAACAATATCACTAGATACTAACTCGTCACTGAGTTCGAATTTAATTTGTTCTACTAAATCACCTTCTAAAGCATATTTCTTTAAAATAGTATTAATGCTATTTAAAGATGTTTTAGTTTTTAATTCTAAATTTAAAATAGCTAAAGAACCATTAGGCACAGGAACACGAATGGCGTTTGATGTTAGCTTTCCTTCTAAACTTGGTAAAGCTTTTGCAACAGCACTACCTGCTCCAGTTTCAGTAATAACCATATTTAAACCTGCTGCACGACCGCGACGGTATTTCTTGTGAAAATTATCCACTAAATTCTGATCGTTTGTGTAAGCATGGATGGTTTCTAAATGACCAGATTTTACACCAAATGAATCTTCAATGGCTTTTAGAACGGGTGTGATAGCATTAGTGGTACATGAGGCCGCTGAGAAAATATCAATTTTATCTGGATTGTTTTCTGAATGGTTTACACCATAAACTATATTAGGAATTTCTTTTCCAGGTGCTGTTAATAATACCTTATCGATACCCTTAGATTTTAAATGCCTACTTAAAGCTTTTTTATCTCTAAAAGCACCTGTATTATCAATGACTAAAGCATTATTTATTTTGTACTTGGTATAATCAATATCTTCTGGAGCATTTGCAGAAATAATATTTACGGTTGTTCCGTTTATAATTAAAGCACTGTTTTTTGCATCTACAGAAACTGTTCCCGAAAAGTCGCCATGAACAGAATCGTTACGTAGTAAGGAGGCGCGCTTTTCAAGTAT
The DNA here is from genome assembly GCF_030540825.1 of Flavivirga spongiicola. NCBI lineage: Bacteria > Pseudomonadati > Bacteroidota > Flavobacteriia > Flavobacteriales > Flavobacteriaceae > Flavivirga > Flavivirga spongiicola. The sequence goes on along the minus strand of NZ_JAUOEO010000001.1, from coordinate 9,118 downwards.
TTTTTCATCAATAACACCGCGAGTTACTATGGCTCTTAAGCGTAGTTGACTGCCTTTACCAGTTCGGGTCATGATTTCACGAGCTACTAAGCGTCCAATTCTACCAAAACCGTAAAGAACAACATTTTTTGGAAGGATATCTCCGTTTTTACGGGTATCCTTTAATTTCCTAATAACAAAAGCAGTAGCATTACTATGCTTGTTGTCTTCTAAATGAAATTCGTAGGTAAGTTTTCCAATATCCAATTTTGCAGGAGGAATATCAAGTGTTTTAATAGCTTGAGCAATTTCTACTGAATCAAAAATAGAGATAGGTTTTTCTACAAATTTACCGGCATATTCGTGCAAATTTAAAATTTGACTTACATTTCTATCGATAAGTTGATTTCTGAAAATTACTAACTCAATAGACTTATCATACCAAAGGTCACTTATAATTTTAATAAATTCTACGGTAGCTCTTCGACGATCTGCTTGAAAGGCTAACTCATTTTCATAAGTTTTGTTAAAAGACATTGTAAAATAGTTTAGTTTAGTTGAATTTTTGGCAAAAGTATCATATTTCAAACGTTTTCGTAGCGTATTTTGAAAAAAAAATAACCCTTCAAAAAAACAATGGTTTTTGAAGGGTTTGTAAATTAAAGTGTAGTGCTTTTTTTATCTGAAGTTATAACGTTCTTTTTCGCCATTAGAGTTTATAAGTTCTATTCTTAATGATCCTGAAGACTTATCTCGCAACGCATTCTGTACATCATCAACCGAGTTTACTTTTATATCATTGATAGATGTAATGATAGAGCCTTCATTTACGCCATTATTTTTCCAATAGTCTGCATATTCTTCACTAAGTTCAATTATTTTTACACCATTAGGTGCTTTAAATCTTTTTAAATCTTCTCGCTTAGCATTCTTAATGCGTCCTACTAAAGGCATTTTGAATGTTTCATTCTTAATTAAAGTTACAGGAACAGTTTTTAATGAGCCATCTCTTGAAAGTGTTAAGTTTACAACATCATTGGCTCTTTTTGCACTAATATGACCTATTAAATCTGAAAACTTAGATACTTTAACATTATCAATTTCTTTTATAATGTCACCTTTTTTAATTCCAGATTTTTCCGCTCCGGAATCTTCAACGATACTTCCAACATAGACACCTTGAGTATCGTCAATACCTAATTGCTCTGCAAAGTCACTGTTTAAAGTACGCCCGCTTATACCTAGAATACCGTTTTGTACATTGCCGTACTCCATGATATCTTCAATAACTCTACGCGCAATGTTGCTTGGTACAGCAAAGGAATAACCAACGTAAGAACCTGTTTGAGAAGATATCGCAGTGTTAATACCAATGAGTTCTCCGTTAGTATTAACAAGAGCTCCACCAGAATTACCTGGGTTTACGGCTGCATCAGTTTGTAAAAATGATTGTGTATAACGCCCTGAAGGATCTAAATTTCTAGATTTGGCGCTAATAATCCCTGCAGTAACGGTGGATGTTAAATTAAACGGATTACCAACAGCTAATACCCACTCTCCAATTTTGACTTCATCAGAATCTGCAAATGTAACGTATGGTAAATCTTCATCCGTATCAATTTTTAAAAGAGCGATATCCGTTTTTGGATCTGTACCTACTAATTTAGCATCATAGGTTTTATTGTTATTTAAAGTTACCGACAGTTCTTGCGAATTTTTAATGACGTGGTTATTAGTTATAATATACCCATTAGCGTTTATTATAACCCCAGAACCTGTTCCTAATTGAGGACGTTGAGACCGTCTTCCAAAAAATAAATCTTCAAAAGTCATTTGTCCGGAGCTAAGAGATACATTTTTTACGTGTACAACGGCATTTACCGTATTTTCGGCAGCTGTTGTGAAATCGGATGTTTCGTAGGCTTTTAAAGGATTACTAATATTACTGGTTGGTAAAAATGCTGGTTTAGAATCTGTAGTTGTTACTACTATATTTTTGTCTTCTTTTTCTAAAAAAAGTTTATAGGCGCCAAGGGTAAAAACACCACCTAATGCCGAAACCAATACTAATGATAAAATCTTCTTCATGAATTTTCAATTTAATTACAATTTACTAACGATTAAAATTAAATATTTATTGAATGACTGATTACTTTTTAACGATTTTTAACGTCAATTTTAACGCCTATTTAACAATCGAAAATACCTTTTAATTAAAAGTGTGTTCCACGATTTAAACTGAGAGTATCTCATTGAGACTGGCTATTTCGATAAAAACGAGAAACTAAATGAAGAACTTTGGTTTTGAATCAAAAAGACAAAAAGCAAGAGGTGAAATTATTTTAACTTTTGTATCATATGTTGCTCGCTTTAAGAAATTCTTTATTTATATCTTTGTGCTTTATTATGCAACAGACTTTTTATAAATATCAGGGTACAGGAAATGATTTTGTGATGATTGATAATCGTCAGCAAACTTTCGACAAAAAGAATACCGAACAAGTCGCATTTTTATGTGATAGACGTTTTGGTGTAGGAGCTGATGGACTTATTTTATTGGAAAATCATGATGATTTTGATTTTAAAATGGTGTATTATAATGCTGATGGGAACGAAAGTTCCATGTGTGGTAATGGTGGACGTTGTCTAGTAGCATTTGCTAAGCAACTAGGTGTTATAAAAGATAAGGCAGTTTTTGAAGCTATTGACGGATTGCATCACGCTACTATTGATGGCGATATTGTGAAACTTCAAATGCTCGATGTTGATACGATTGAAAAACATGAAAACCATGTTTTTTTAGATACAGGATCACCACATCATGTGCAATTTGAAAATCAGATAGAAGCATTTGATATAAAAACTGAAGGCTCAAAAATTAGATATGGTTCACCATATAATGAGGCAGGTAGTAATGTGAATTTTGTTAAAAAAGTAAACGATCAAATTTTCACAGTTAGAACTTACGAGCGAGGTGTGGAAGACGAAACGTTATCATGTGGTACAGGAGTTACTGCAGTTGCTTTGGCAATGCATGCTATAAACGAAACCACAGAAAATCTCATAACGCTTCAAGTACAGGGTGGTGAATTACGAGTGTCTTTTGATGTCGAAAATGGTTTATATAGTAATGTATGGCTTATTGGACCTGCTAAATTTGTTTTTAAAGGAACTATATGATTACTTTAAAAGGCGAAAATATATACTTGCGTGCTTTAGAGCCTGAAGATTTAGAGTTTATTCATACTATTGAAAATGATGAGACGATATGGGAAATAAGTAATACGATGACACCGTATTCAAAATATTTAATAAAGCAGTATTTAGAACAAGCGCATAAAGATATTTTTGAAGTTAAACAATTACGTCTTGTTATTTCGAGTTATAAAGGTGAATCTTTAGGAATGATTGATTTGTTTGATTTCGATTTTAAAAATGGTAGAGCCGGTGTTGGTATTTTAGTTAAAGAGACAAATAATCGAGGGAAAGGTTACGGTAAAGAGGCTCTTAAATTATTAACAGACTATAGCTTTACACATTTGGGTTTGCATCAGTTGTATTGTAATATTTCTGAAGAAAATGAAGCAAGTATAAAGCTTTTTACGAACCAGGGATTTGAAAAGATTGGACTTAAAAAGGATTGGATTGATATTAATGGATCCTATAAAAATGAATATTTATTTCAGCTTATAAATAATTAAATGTATATAAAAAAGATACTCCTTACTATTGTAATTATTGGATTGGTGGTTGCGGCATTTTTCGCAAATTTTGTGTATAAAGCTATGCTAAGGCCAAATACGACATTTAATAACGAAACTGCTTATGTTTTTATCCCTTCTAAAGCAGTTTATGAAGATGTTAGAAATCAGTTAATACCATTGTTGGATGATATAGATTCTTTTGATGATTTAGCTGAGCAAAAGAAATATACAACTAACATTAAAGCAGGAAAGTATGCTATTAAAAAGGGAATGACTAATAATGATATTATTAATTCCATACGTAGCAAAAATATACCGGTTAAAGTCTCTTTTAACAATCAAGAAACTCTAGAAAAGTTAGCGGGGCGTATAGCCATACAAATAGAAGCAGATAGTGTTTCTTTGCTAAAAGCAATGAAGGATCAATCGTTTTTAGTTGAAAATAACTTTAAAGAAACCACTGCTTTGGGAATGTATTTACCTAACAGTTATGAGCTTTTCTGGAACACTTCTGCAGAATCGTTTAGAAAACGTATGCTTAAAGAGTATAACCGTTTTTGGAATGATTCGAGAAAAAATAAAGCAAAAACTATAAATTTGTCTCAAGGTGAAGTTATTGCATTAGCATCTATAGTTTATGAAGAATCTAAGCAAGCTAATGAGCAGCCTAGAATTGCGGGAGTTTATATAAACAGATTAAAAATCGGGATGCCATTGCAGGCAGATCCTACGCTTAAATTTGCAGCTTATAAATTGCCTAAATATAAAAATACCATTATTAAACGTGTTTTGAATATTCACAAAAAGATTGAATCCCCATATAATACATATAAAAATGCGGGATTACCACCCGGTTTAATAGCCATGCCCGATATTTCGGCTATTGATGCCGTTTTAAACCATGAGAAACATAAATACTTGTATTTTGCTGCAGATGCAAAACGTTTAGGTTATCACAAGTTTGCCAAAACGTTGTCTCAGCATAATGCAAATGCCAGAGAATATCACCGCTATTTATCATCTCAAGGTATTAATAAATAGTGAAGAATTTTGTTATAAAATACACTCTTTTATTCATATTATTTTCTTCACTTTCTTACTCGCAATCTGGATTAGATAAATTTTTAACACCTAGCGACACACTTAATAAGCCTAGGAGAAATACAGTTATTATAACAGAAACATCCTTGGCAGGTTTAACATTAATAGGCTTAAATCAACTTTGGTATGCAGATTTCGATCGGTCAAAATTTCATACCATTAATGATAATAACGAATGGCTTCAAATGGATAAAGCTGGTCATGTATTTACATCTTACCAAATAGGAAAATATGGTGCACAGTTGCTAAATTGGAGCGGTGTAAGGAAAGAGGACCAATTAATATATGGAGCAACTTTGGGTTTTGCTTTTTTAACAGCTGTAGAAGTTTTAGACGGATATTCTAAGGAATGGGGTTTTTCGTGGGGAGATATTGCTGCTAATGGAGCAGGAACAGGTTTGTATATTGGACAAGAATTGTTATGGAATGAACAGAGAATTGCCTTAAAGTATTCTTTTCACCAAACAAAGTATGCGCGTTTGAATCCAGATAAGCTTGGGGAAAACTTTTTAGAGCAAATATTGAAAGACTATAATGGACAAACCTATTGGTTAAGTGCTAATTTGCATTCCTTTTTTAAAGAAAGTAAAATTCCAAAATGGTTAAACATAGCAGTAGGCTATGGTGCAGATGGAATGCTTTCTGAAATGAAAGTTATTGACAATCAGGTGTTAACAAATAATCACAGGATGCGTCAATATTATTTAAGTTTTGATGTAAATTTGAATGCTATTAGGACAAATTCAAAGTTTTTGAGGTCTGTTTTAGACATTTTTAATATGGTAAAGATACCATTCCCTACATTAGAAATTAATAAAAATAAGTGTGTATTTCATCTATTCTACAACTAAAAAATGCACATAATCGATTAATTTTGAGATAATAAAAAAAAAGCCTAATTTTGCACGCTGAAATTTCAAGGGGTATTTTGTTAAAAAAATACACTGAAAAAATTTAAAATTATGGTAAAGAATATTGCAAGTTATATTACCCTCACGCTTACAATATGTATTATATTAAGTGTTTCGTTTTCATCTGATGAAACGATAGATTTAAGTAGGTATTCTACTAAAGGATTAGACTTAAATTATACAGTGCGTGTGGATGAGAGTAATTTATTAGCTGCTAACGAGCCATTCTCTCCTTATTTAGGTAAATCGTTTGTAGGGTTTAAGGAAGCATTAGCTTTTAAAGAATCTGGAGGTGATTATTTTTCTGTGAATACATACGGTTATTTAGGTAAGTATCAATTTGGGAAGGAAACTTTAAAAATGATCGGCATTAAAAATGCAGCTAAATTTTTAAAGAACCCTAAGCTTCAAGAGCGTGCTTTTATAGCAAATGCAGAACGGAATAAGTGGATTTTGAGGCGTGATATTAAGAATTTTGTTGGAAAACGAATTAACGGTATTATAATAACAGAGTCAGGTATTCTGGCTGCAGCACATTTAGGAGGTCCTGGTAATGTGAAAAAATACTTAAGAAGTTACGGTTTGGATAATTTTGCTGATGGTTATGGTACTACGGTGCACGAATATATGAAGCGTTTTTCTGGATACGATACTTCTTTTGTAAAACCAAATAAAAAAGCGAAAGCCATTTAGTTGAAAAATATAGATGTTTTGCATCTCGATTTCAATTGAGATTCTTGCTTTTCGTTATGCTTGTCTTGAAAGAAGTCGAAAGGCTCAAGATAGCTTCAGTGAGTGGGAATTTAGCTTTTATGAATAATAAATATTGTAGGTCTCTTATGCAGGTCTACAATATTTTTTTTCCATTCAATTGCCGTTTGTGTTTTTATAAACTCCGTGCTTAAGGTGATATCGCATGCTACAGATATGTCAGTGTTTTTTTCCAGTGTATGACATAAATCTTCCAACATTTTATTGTTCCTATATGGTGTTTCTATAAATAATTGAGATTGATTGTGCTCAAAAGAAAGTCGTTCTAATCGTTTAATTTCACTTTTTCGTTCTCCTTTGTCTATGGGTAAATAGCCATTGAAAGCAAAACTTTGTCCATTCATTCCTGAACTCATTATTGCCATTAAAATAGATGAAGGGCCAACTAAAGGTACTACTTTGATGTTTTTTTGATGTGCTAATTTAACAATATCAGCGCCAGGATCAGCTACGCCAGGGCATCCTGCATCAGATAATAGTCCAATATTAGTTCCGTTTAAACAAGGAGATAGAAAGCTAGGTAATTCGCTAACATCAGTAAACTTGTTTAAGTGAAATATATTTAAAGATGGTTGTGGTTTATTAGGAGTTATTCTTTTTATAAAGCGTCTAGCTGTTTTTTCATTTTCAACGATAAAAGTGTCGGTTTGTTCAATTATTTGTTTTACAGATATAGGTAAAACTTCTAGCGGTTCGTTGTCGCCTAGTGTAGTCGGGATTAAATATAGCTTTCCTTTAACTGGATTCATAAGGGGTGTTTTAAGTTAAAGTTTTTGCAATCACATCACAAGCTTCATCTAGCATTTTGTAAACGTTCTCAAAACCATCATCACCTCCATAATATGGGTCTGGAACATCGTAATTTTGATTAGGATAAATTTCGTTTAAAATGAATTTTACTTTTTCAATATCTTCATTATTTCTAGCTAAAGAAATAACATTTTCAAAGTTGGATGCATCCATGACATAAATTACATCGAACAAATCAAAGTCTGAAGTTTTAAATTGACGTCCTTTTAAATTCGAAATGTCCAATCCGTATTTTCTAGCTACGGCAACCGAACGTTTGTCAGGAGAATTTCCTATGTGATAATTAGCAGTACCAGCAGAATCTACTTGAAATAAATCGTTTGAAAGTTTAGATTTTAAAATGCCTTCGGCGAGTGGAGAACGACAAATGTTTCCCAAACATACCATCAGAATTTTAGTCATTTTAATTGAATTTTATACAGAAAGCTTTTTAGTGATATCTTCAACATACTTTCTAAATTGTTTATCTGTCGAAGATAAATTGTCAACCGTTTTACAAGCGTGTAAAACGGTAGCATGGTCACGTTTTCCTATTTGAGAACCAATACTTGCTAATGATGCCTTAGTGAATTTTTTTGCAAAAAACATAGCCAATTGACGTGCTTGAACAATGTGGCGTTTTCTTGTTTTAGATTGTAAAGTATCAATATCCATTTGGAAATAATCTGATACTACTTTTTGTATGTAATCTATTGAAACTTCGCGTTTTGTGTTCTTAACAAATTTCTCAACTATAATTCTAGCTAGGTCAATAGTAATTTCTTTTTTATTGAACGAAGATTGTGCTATTAATGAAATGATGGCACCTTCTAATTCTCTAACATTGGTTTTAATGTTTTTAGCTACGTAGTCAATAATATCTTCTGGCATTTCGACACCATCTCGATATAATTTGTTCCTAAGTATAGAAACTCTAGTTTCGAAATCTGGTGTTTGTAATTCAGCAGAAAGGCCCCATTTAAAACGAGATAATAAGCGTTGCTCAATATCTTGCATATCAACAGGTGCTTTGTCGCTAGTTAAAATAACCTGCTTACCATTTTGATGTAAATGATTAAAGATATGGAAGAAAACATCCTGTGTTCCTGTTTTTCCGGAAAGGAATTGAACATCATCAATAATTAATACATCAATAATTTGATAAAAATGAATAAAATCATTTCTATTATTTTTCTTAACAGCGTCTATGTATTGTTGTGTAAATTTCTCTGCAGAAATATATAAAACAGTTTTTTCTGGATGCTTATCTTTTATGTCAACACCAATAGCATGTGCCAAATGTGTTTTACCCAGACCTACACCTCCAAAAACTAAAAGCGGATTAAAAGATGTGCCGCCAGGTTTTGCAGAAACTGCTAATCCAGCACTACGTGCTAATCGGTTGGAGTCACCTTCTAAAAAGTTTTCAAAACTATAATTAGGGTTCAGTTGAGATTCAATCTTAACATTTCTAATACCAGGAATAACAAAAGGGTTCCTTAATTCCGGGTTTTTATTGTTTAAAGGAATATCAACGTCTTGTGATTTTACTGAGCCTCTATTTGAGCTTGGGATTTTTTCAGTAAAAGGTTGTTTGTTGCCATACGTGTTTTCCATTTTAATAATGTAAACAAGTTTGGCTGTTTCACCTAATTCTTTTGTAAGCGATACTTTTAGGATTTTTACATAATGCTCTTCAAGCCACTCGTAAAAGAATTTACTTGGAACTTGAATGCTTAGTGCATTGTCTGTAAGTTTAACTGCTATAATAGGTTCAAACCATGTTTTATATGCTTGCGGTTGAATGTTATCCTTTATAAACTCTAGACAATTATCCCATACCGATTGCGCAGTTATACTCAT